>CAUBHZ010000001.1 GCA_958435885.1 uncultured Intestinimonas sp.
GTTTGTTTTTGCGGCACCTTTACCGCAGGTAAGTCCAAGATTGAAATTGTGGACGGAAAGCTTGATATCCAGGAGGATGGCGACATCATCAAATTTAAGCCGGAAGTGGAGCAAATTACGTTTTCCGGAGAATATGCGCTGGAGACTGGCCAGGAAGTCTTTTTCTTGACAGAGAGGGCCGTGCTCAAGCTGACTGAGAAAGGTGTAACCTTAATTGAGATTGCTCCCGGGGTGGACCTGGAAAAGGACATTATTGCGCACATGGGATTCCGGCCTGCTATCGCTGAAAACCTCAAGGTCATGGATGCGCGGATTTTTAAGCCTGAGAAAATGGGGCTGGAATTGCTGTAACGGAGCATCTTGAAAAGCGTTGTTCACAGCAGGTCGTAACATTACGGAATGATATGGAGGGAAAGATATGGATGAGACAAAAAAGAGCTCCAAGCAGATCATGAACGAGATGATTGCCGCTACATATGTGAGAGCCGCAGAGGCAAAGAAGGCGGGGAAGCCCATTTGCTGGGCTACCGGAATTGCCCCCCAGGAACTAATGACAGCTATGGATATCGCCACGGTGTATCCTGAAAATTTTGGAGCCGCCATGGGTGCCAAGCACTTCTCTGGACATTTTTGCGAAGTAGCTGAGGCAGCGGGGTACTCCATCGATATCTGCTCCTATGCCAGAAACCATTTCGGATACATCATGGAGGGCGGACATGTGGATGACATTGTAAACCTTCCTATGCCGGACATGGTCCTCTGTTGCAGCAATACCTGTACAACGGTTATCAAGTGGTATGAGAATCTAGCCAAAGAGCATAACATCCCCTGCCTTTTCTTTGATACGCCTTTTGTCTACCAGGATGGCAAGGCCACTGACCACCAGGTCAAGTATATGGAAGGCGAGATCTACCGCATCATTGCCCAACTGGAGGAAATCACCGGAAGAAAGTTTGACTATGATAAGTTTAAGCATGTAATGGAAATCTCCATGCAGACCGGTGAGGCTTGGATGCGCGCGATCAGTGTGGCAAAGCATACCCCTTCCCCCATTTGCGGTTTTGATATGTTCAACTACATGGGCGTTATGGTATGTGACCGCGGGACCGAGGCTGCCCGTGATCTATTTAACCTCTGGTATGAAGAGTCCATGGAGAAAATCGCAAGGGGCGAAGGACCTTGGAAGGATCAGGAAGAGAAGTACCGTATCCTCTGGGATGGAATTGCCTGCTGGCCCCAGCTGAATCTTACCTATAAATCTCTCAAGAAGTTCGGCATCAACATGGTTGCGTCCAACTATCCCAGATGCTGGATGTTGGACTACAAGGAGCCCACTATTGCGGCCATGGCCAGAGCTTATGCCGAAAACATCCCCATGAACCGCGATATTCCGTTTGATTATAATGCTACCAAAGAGACTGCTTCCACCTACAATCTGGATGGAATGATCTCTCATTCCAACCGAAGCTGTAAACCCATGGACTTTAAGCAATTTGAAGTCCGGCGGGGAATTATGGAGGAAGTCGGCCTCCCGTCCTGTATCTTCGATGGAGATCAGACGGACCCAAAAGTGTTTTCTCAGGCACAGTTTGAAACCCGGCTGCAGTCCCTGGTTGAAATTATGGAAAAGAACAAGGCAAAGAAGCAGGGAGGTAACGGACAATGAAGCACAATGAGATTATCGAAGCCCTTGTTGCGGCGGCAAAGAGCCCCAAAAAAACGGTAACAAGATCCATGAATACCACGGGGAAAAAGGCCATTGGCCTTTCACCTGTGTATGGTCCTGACGAGGTGGTCTACGCGGCTGGATGTCTTCCCGTCGGCCTGTGGGGTGGCCACACAGAATTCCAGCTTGCAGACAAGTATTTGCAGAGTTTCTGTTGTAGCGTCATCCGTGCGAACCTGGAGTATGGCCTCAAAGGGGATTACAACATGCTTTCCGCTATCGTGGGCAACAGCTTCTGCGATGCGCTGAAAGGCTTCATGAAGAACTGGCCCTATGGCATCAAGCACATTCCGGTGATTCCATGTATCTATCCTCAAAATCGGATTGCTGCAGGTGAAGAATACCTAATTGCTGAACTGGAGTTCTTCCGGCAGCGGCTTGAGAATCTGCTTGGCGTGAAAATTACAGAGGCTGATCTGGAGGCAGCTCTGGCAGTGTATGATGACTACCGGGCTGCATGCAGAAGATTTGTGGGCATGGTAGCGGATTATCCGATTACCTTAAATCCCAAGGTACGCCATTTGGTTTTAAAGGCAGCGCAGTTCATGGACAAGAAGGAGTATACTCGACTGCTTAAGGAACTCATGGACAGCTTGGCGGGCCAGTCCAAGGAGCAGTTTGATGGCTTCCGGGTGGTTCTGACCGGAATTATGGTAGATTCTGAGAACTACCTAGATGCCTTAGTTGAAAACAATATTGTGGTCGTTTCGGACGACCTGATGCAGGAGAGTCGGCAGTTTAGAACTGAGACTAGACCTTTGGGAACTGCAATGGAGCGTATTGCCGGCCGCTTTATCGATCTGAAGGGCTGTGCTTTGGTCTATGAGGAAGAAAAGAGCCGAGGCCAGATGCTCATTGATATGGCTAAGGACGCCGATGCGGTATTCTACTGTCAGATGAAATTCTGTGAGATGGAAGAGTTTGACTATCCCATCATCAAAGAGGAGTTGTGTACGGCCGGGGTGAAGATGCTTTACATCGAGTCTGACCAGCAGGTGGACGCATCCGGTCAGTTGGCCAACCGCATTCAGGCATTTGTAGAGATCAACAAAAAAACCTGAGTAAAAAAACTTCTCCCAATAGAAATTGGCTACTATCCGCTGCATTGTCGTGCCGGGGCCATTCACTCATGAGTACCCCGGCACGACAACTATATCAATGAGCGAGCAAAGCAGGAGGGTATGCACCGTCACTGCTGTGGCATCCGAACCTATCAGGAGGGCTGAATATGTTTTTGGGAATTGACATCGGATCCTCTTCGTCAAAAGTTGCACTTATTGACGCTGAGCGCAGCGTTTTGTATCAGGCTGCGATTAATATAGGTACGGGTAGCAATGTGATTGATACCATGCGTGCCCATGCATTGGAGCAGATTGGCAGGAAGGAAAGCGACATCATCTATACCGTAGTGACCGGCTATGGGAGGACCACATATAAAAACGCCGATACCCAAATCACGGAAATTTCCTGTCATGCAAAGGGAGCACACTTCCTTTTTCCGACTGTGAGGACAGTCATCGATATCGGCGGCCAGGATTCCAAAGTTATTCGAGTGGGTGCTGATGGTGCTGCAGAGGACTTTGTCATGAATGACAAGTGTGCGGCTGGAACGGGCAGATTCCTCGAAGTAATGGCAAGAGTATTAGGCTGCGATATTGGTTCCCTCTCCTCTGTGGCGGAGCAAGCGACAGGGAGCGTGTCCATCAGCAGCACGTGTACGGTATTTGCAGAATCCGAGGTTATCTCCCAGCTGTCTCTGGGAAGAAAGAAGGAGGATGTGGCTCTGGGTGCTCACGTATCAGTGGCAAAACGAGTCAGCGGGCAGGCCAGCCGAGTAGGGGTTCGCCCTGATGTAGTCATGACGGGCGGGGTGGCTCTCAATCACCACATGGTGGAGGCACTGAGCAATGAAATAGGCTATCCGATCGAAGTCCCGGAAAGCCCTCAGACCATTGGTGCACTTGGTGCGGCACTTTACGCACTCGAACGGTACAATAGCCTACAGCGGAGATAGCAAGAGCCTCTGAAATGAAATGTCAGAAAGGAAGGAGAGAATGCTATGACACTGAATTTGAATGAAGAGCAAGTGTCCATTCAGCAGCTGGCACGTGATCTCGCCCAAAAGGAGTTCAAGCCCCTGGCCCATGAGCTTGATGAAACCGGACGATTTCCAGCAGAAAATGTTAAGAAGCTGGCCGAAACGGGATTGATGGGACTCAATGTTCCGGAGGCCTACGGTGGTGTGAACTTGGATGAGATCTGCAAGGTTCTGGTCATTGAGGAAGTGGCCAAAGCCTGCTCTAATACTGCGGAGATGTACGCTGTTCACCTCTTGGTAAACAATATTATCGCCACCCATGGCAATGAAGAGCAAAAGAAAAAATACCTGACCATGGCCTGCGAGGGAAAGCTGGGAGCTTTTGCGCTGACAGAGCCTAACGCAGGTTCTGATGCCAGTGGATTGCGTACACGGGCTATTGCCGACGGTGATGACTATATCATCAATGGCACGAAATGTTTTATTTCAAACATGGGCCCGGAAGAAGGAGACTATGTAGTTCTGATTGCTCTGACAGACCCCGATAAGGGTACAAAGGGAATGACCGCATTTATGATCGACAGAGATACTCCCGGTTTCTCGGTTGGAAAATCGGAGAACAAGATGGGAATCCGGGCCGCTGCGGTGTCTGAGCTGATTCTTCAGGATGTTCGGGTCCCAAAGAGTGCCATTCTGGGCAAGGAAGGCCAAGGCTTCAAAATCGCCATGTCTGGATTGGATGGCGGTCGGGTTGGTATAGCCGCTCAGGCTTGCGGTCTGGCAGAGGCGGCGCTGGAGGCAGCAATCGCCTATTCCGGTGAACGGGTCCAGTTTGGGAAGCCCATCAACGCCAACCAGGGAATTCAGTGGTATCTCGCTGATATGGCTACTCGCCTGGAGGCGGCCAAACTATTGGCGCTCAAGGCTGCACATGCCCGCGACAATAAGGATCCCAAGGTCAGTATGTACTGCTCAATGGCGAAGTACTATGCCTCTGAGACTGCTGTGTGGATCTGCAACAAGGCGCTTCAGATCCACGGCGGCTATGGCTATATGAAGGAATACGATATTGAGCGTCTCTACCGTGACGTGCGGATCATTCCCTTGTATGAGGGGACATCGGAGGTCCAGAAGATGGTGATCTCCAAGTCGCTGATTAAATAATTGCCGTTATAGAGGGTGATACATCATGTCGTTGATGACAAGTGCCCAATACATCGATAGCCTGACCAAAATGAAGCGCAATATCTGGTTTCAGGGCAAGAAAATCGAGGACCCCATCAACCACCCTCTGCTCATCCCTTCGCGGCGATGTCTGGAGGAGACCTATGATATGGCCCTGATGCCGGAATATGAGGATCTAATGACGGCTACCAGCCAATTCACCGGTCACAAGATCAACCGGTTCAACCATATCTATGCCACCAAGGACGACCTGAACAAGAAGACCAAGATGCAGCGGCTGATGGGCCAGCGTACTGGCGCTTGCTTCCAGAGATGCGTCATCATGGATATGGCTAACGCCTTTTATCCTGCGACCTATGAGATAGACGAGAAATACGGGACCCACTATTTCGAGCGTTTCAAGGAGTTTATTATCAAGTGCCAGGAGGAGGACCTAATCGTGGCGGGCGCCCTCACCGATCCCAAGGGAAGCCGCAGTGCTAAGATAGGCGGAGACGAGCAAGATAAGGATCTGTATGTCCATGTGGTGGAACGCCGATCTGACGGCGTGGTGGTGAACGGTGCTAAATGCCACCTCACTGGCATCACCAACGCCCATGAGGTGGTGGTACTGCCTACCCAGGCCATGAGGCCCGGCCAGGAGGACTATGCCATCGCTTTTCATCTTCCTCTGGACACCCCTGGCATCACCATGATCGTGGGCCGGCAGAGCTGCGACACCCGAAAGATGGAAGAGGGTGCGGACATCGACCTGGGCAATGCCCAGTACGGTGGTGTGGAAGCCCTCACCGTGTTTGACCATGTTTTCGTCCCCAACGAGAATATCTTCCTCAACGGTGAAGTGGACTTTGTCGGCACGCTGGTGGAGCTCTTTGCTGCCGGCCACCGCAACAGCTACGGCGGCTGCAAGTCTGGTGTGGGCGATGTAGTCATTGGCACCGCAAGTCTGATCGCTCAGTACAATGGGACGGAAAAAGCCAGCCACGTCAAGGATAAGCTAGTGGAAATGACCCAGCTCAACGAGCAACTCTACTGTGCGGGCATTGCCTCTGGCACTGAGGCCTGGCAAACCAAGGCGGGCAATTACATGGTGGACCTGCTGCTGGCCAACGTGTGCAAGCTGAACGTGACCCGGTATCCCTATGAGATCGTTCGGCTGATGGAGGACATCGCCGGAGGTATCATGGTGACCGCCCCCTCTGAGGCGGATCTGAAGAGTCCCGAAGTAGGCAAGTATGTGGAAAAGTATCTGGTGGGCCAGAATGTGAGCGCTGAGGATCGGCTGCGCTGCCTGCGTCTGTGCGAGAACCTGGCCTTGGGTACCGCTGCGGTGGGCTACCGCACCGAGAGCATGCACGGTGCTGGATCTCCCCAGGCCCAGAAGGTGATGATTACCCGACAGGGCAACTTTGAGATGAAGAAGCAACTGGCCAGACGAATTGCCGGCATTGCAAGGCAGTAGTGTAGTGAGCCTGTGGGTTCCTGGCACTGACGGTTCCGTAATATGAACTCCTGAGCCCTGAGGTGAGTTGGTCTAGGCCAATATGCCTCATGCCCAGGTTAAGCGGACAGGCAAAGTGCAGAGGGATCACATACTCAGGAGGGAAAACATATGGAGTTTATGGATGTAGTCCTAAGCCGCAGAAGCATCCGACGTTATCTGGACCGTCCAATTCTGGAGGAGGACTTGACGGAAATCCTACAGGCAGGAATATATGCACCCTCTGCGGTGGATCTCCAGCCCTGGTACTTTGTAGTGATAAAGAGCAAAGAACAAATGGAGCGTCTGATCGGTATTATGCGACGTGTTTCAGATAAGATGCGGCCAGTATTGGAAGAACGCTTCGCCAAACATCCCCAGGTGATTGTTGAGAGTACACAGTTCATTCGCCAGTTGGGAGGAGCACCGGTTTGCATTCTTGTATTTCAGTATAAATCTGAATATAAGAAAACGGTGGAAACTATTTCACAAAGTATAGGGGCTGCAATTGAAAATATGCTGCTGGCCGCTACAGACAAGGGGCTGGGGAGCTGCTGGCTCACCGCTCCTGTGGAGGTGGGGGTGGCGGCAGAGTTGCGGGATACCTTTGCGCCCGGGAAAGGGAATCTATTGGCCGTGGTTACCATGGGCTATTCCGATCAGGTTCCCAAGACGCCCGCCCGAAAGGAAGGACGCTACACCATAATCTGAGGAGATTACGTCAATGAAAGAAGTTGTCATTGTCAGCGCGGCACGCACGCCGTTTGGCAAGTTTGGTGGTGTGCTCAAGCATCTGACGGCAGCCGAACTGGGAGGGCTGGCCATCGCCGAGGCGCTGAAGCGGGCCGGAATCACTGGTGAGCAGGTGGACGAGGTGGTGTATGGCACCGTCATTGCCGCCGGGCAGGGCCAGGTCCCCGGTCGACAGGCCGCAGTGAAGGGAGGTGTTCCTTACACCGTCCCTGTGGTAACCATCAATAAGGTCTGCGGTTCCGCCCTGAAGGCGGTGACGATCGGTGCTCAGATGATTAAGGCAGGAGATGCGGATGTTATCGTCTGCGGTGGCATGGAGAGCATGTCCAACGCCCCCTATCTGGTGAATGAGGCCCGCTGGGGCGCACGGATGAACGATATCAAGATGAAGGATGCCATGGTGTTGGATGGCCTGTGGTGCCCTCAGAACAATGTACATATGGCTGTCATTGGCGGCGCGGTGGCAGGCGAGTACGGCATCACCCGTGAGATGCAGGATGCTTGGGCCCTGCGGAGCCAGCAGCGGTGGGCGGCCGGTGAGGCCAAGGGCATTTTTGATGAGGAGCGGTTTCCGGTGGAGGTCCCCGGAAAGAAGGGCAAAGTGACGGTGGTGGATAAAGACGAGGCGCCCCGTCCTGAGACCACTATAGAAACTCTGGCTAAGCTGCCCCCCATCTTTGCCTCTGACAATACCGTGACGGCGGGCAATGCCCCCGGTACCAACGATGGTGCCTCCGCGGTGATACTCATGAGCCGCGAGAAGGCGGAGGAGCTGGGCGCCCCTATCCTGGCCACCGTCAAGGGCTACGCTCAGGCCAGCCGGGAGTCCCGGTATATCGCCACGGTGCCCGGCCTCGCCATCCAGAACCTGATGGAGAAGAACGGCCTGACCCTGGAGGATTTTGACGCCATTGAGATCAATGAGGCCTTTGCCGCTGTCCCTTTGGTCTCCTGCTTGGGCATTCTGGGGATGGACCAGAAGACCATGGATGAGAAGGTCAATATCAACGGCGGCGCGGTGGCGGTGGGTCACCCCATCGGCGCCACCGGTGCCCGCATCCTTATGACCCTCATCTATGAGCTGCGCCGCTCCGGCAAAAAATGCGGTGTAGCATCTATCTGTTCTGGCATGGCCCAGGGCGACACTGTCTGGGTAGAGGTGGAATAAAAAATTATACGGTGCCGGGTGGGAAAAGGCTGTGATCTGATGAGCCTCCCATCAACAATATCATGACCTTCCCTTCCTGATGTCATCAGAGCAGCCTTTTTCCTGCCCGGCACACAAAAGGAGCAGAACCGCTATGAAAATCAAAACTGTCATGGTGATTGGCGCCGGCCAGATGGGCGGCGGCATTGCTCAGGTCATGGCTGCTGCCGGGCGGAAGACCTATCTCAACGACGTGAACATGGACATCATCAAAGCCAGGCTGGACTTTATCGGCAAGCTGCTGGACAAGGACGTGTCCAAAGGAAAAATTACCGAGGCGCAGAAGGCGGCAACCATGGTCAACCTGATCCCCTCCACCGACCAGAAGGACGCCGCCGACTGTGATCTGGTGGTGGAGGCCATCGTGGAGAACATGGGCATCAAGGCTAAGGTGTTCTCCGACCTGGACCAGATTTGCAAGCCCTCCTGCATTTTAGCCTCTAACACATCCTCCCTGCCGATTACAGAGATCGCCGCTCACACCAAACGGCCGGAGAATGTCATCGGGATGCATTTTATGAATCCGGTGCCGGTGATGAAACTGGTAGAGATTATTCGGGGCCTGGCAACCTCCGGAGAGACCTATGAGGCAATCAAAGCAGAGAGCCTGGCCCTGGGCAAGACACCGGTAGAGGTGCGGGATGTCCCTGGCTTTATCTCTAACCGAGTGCTCCAGGTCATGATCAATGAGGCCATCTACTGCCTTTATGAAGGGGTGGCCTCCCCGGAGGATATCGACACTGTAATGAAGCTGGGAATGAACCACCCCATGGGACCCCTGCAGTTGGCAGACTTCATCGGCCTGGACACCGTGCTGGCCATCATGGAGACTCTATATGACGGCTACGCCGACTGCAAGTACCGGCCTTGTCCTCTGCTGCGGCAGTATGTAAAGGCCGGCTGGTTGGGAAAGAAGTCGGGCCGAGGCTTTTATCAGTATAGCTGAGGAATGTCTATGGGACGACATGTTCAATGCGAGGAGAGGGGCGGAGTGGCAGTCGTGACCATCTGCCGCCCCGAAGCTCTCAATGCCCTGAATCCCGATGTGCTGCAGGAGCTTTGGGAGGCCATGGACCGCCTGGGCAGCCTGCGGCACATCAAGGTAATTATATTGACGGGGATGGGAGACAAGGCCTTTGTGGCCGGGGCTGACATTGCCTCCATGCGGGATATGAGTCCCGGGGAGGCCATCACCTTCAGCCGCATCGGGCACCAAACCATGGATCGGATAGTCTCTATGCGGGCCGTTACCATTGCGGCCATTAACGGTTATGCTTTGGGTGGCGGCTGTGAGCTGGCTCTGGCCTGTGATATGCGAATTGCCAGTACCCGCTGCAAAATGGGCATCCCGGAGGCCACTCTCGGAGTGATCCCTGGTTTTGGCGGTACCCAGCGTCTGCCGCGCCTGGTGGGACTGGGACGTGCCATAGAGCTGCTGGCCACCGGTAAAGCCTGGGGCGCACAGACGTGTAAGGAGATCGGACTGGTCAACCACGTAGTGGAACCGGAGAAGCTGATGGACTGCTGTATGGGGCTGGCAGAGCAGATCGTGAAAAACAGCGCGATTGCCATTGATTATGGAAAACAGTGTATGCGTGCCGGCGTAGAGATGGACCTCTCCAAAGCGCTGGAGTTGGAGCAGAGGGTATTCGCCTTGACATTCGTAGAGACAGACCAGCGGGAAGGAATGTCTGCGTTTCTGGAGAAGAGACCGGCTCATTTTATTTAAAGAATTGTTCATCAGATGGGAGGGAAATCTCGTGTTTCAATTCACAGAAGAACAACTTGCGATCCAGGAGATCACCAGAAAGTATGCACAGAGTTCTATCAAGGCTCTTGCAGATGAAATCGACAAGACAGGCCGCTACCCCAAGGAGAACATAGCCGGACTGGTGGATATCGGCATCATGCAGCTGACCATTCCTGAGGAATACGGCGGCACCGGGATAGACGACGAGATCTCCAAGGCCTTGGCTGTCTCCGAGGTAGCCAAGTGTTGTGCATCCACCGCCGAGATCCTGGACGTCCATTACCTCTCCACCGATATTCTTATGCGTAAAGGTACCCCCGAGCAGAAGGCCCAGTATCTGCCCCAGGCCGCCAAGGGAAAGCTGGGCGGCTTTGCCCTCACCGAGCCCGGCGCCGGCTCTGACGCCGGAGGGTTGAAGACTCGTGCGGTCAAGGACGGGGATGATTATATTCTCAACGGCACGAAGTGCTTCATTTCCAACCTGGGACCCGACGAGGGCAACCACTTTGTGGTGGTGGCCGTCACCGAACCGGGTATCGGCACCAAGGGTACCACCGCCTTCCTGGCGGACCGGTCCATGGCCGGTGTCTCCTGCGGCAAAACGGAGGACAAGATGGGCATCCGGGGCGCTGCGGTCTCTGAGTTGGTACTGGAGGATGTACGTGTCCCTAAGACAGCAATCCTGGGACAGATAGGCGAGGGTTTCAAGATCGCCATGATGGGTCTGGATGGCGGACGGATCGGCATTGCCTCCCAGGCCTGCGGTGTGGCCTTCGGCGCTATTGAGGAGGCAGTCAAGTACTCTGGCGAACGGGTACAGTTTGGCAAGCCCATCAACGCCAACCAGGGCATTCAGTGGTACCTGGCGGATATGTCTGTCAGAGCCGACGCGGCGTGGCTACTTACCTTACGTGCCGCGGATCTGCGGCAACGTGGCCTGTCCTGTACCACGGAGGCCGCCATGGCCAAGTGGTATGCCGGTGAAGCTGCCTGTTTCTGCTGTGATCTGGCGCTTCAGATCCATGGCGGCTACGGTTACATGAAGGATTACGCCATCGAGCGCATGTACCGGGATGCCCGTATCCTCCGCATCTATGAAGGCACCTCTGAGGTGCAGAAGATGGTCATCTCCAGAGCGATGCTGAAGGAATGATGAAACATGGAAAACTAATATAGGCTTTACATGCCGGAGGAACTCTCTAAGTAGCTCTAGGCGATTAGGTGTCGATTTGTGTGTAGAAGTATGTAGACCCGTCATATGTCCGATGTTGGTGGATGTGCGGACAATCAATGTGCAGGGTGCATCGTCACCACCAGCAAGAGCAACGTAGGTTGGATGGTGAAGGAATGTGGCGATGCCAAACCGCGGGATGAAATCCCTGCGTATACAAACCATAGGGACAGGACGGCCTTTGTGACAAAAAAGTCAAATTTGATCTAAACGAGGGGGAAGGTGGGGAGAATATGGAGCTGCGTCAGGAAGTTGAACGAATCCTGGGGGAAAGGGTGAGACCTATACTCCGGGAGCACGGTGGAGAGATCCGACTGTTGGATTGCTCTGATGGCGTAGTGTCCGTGGAGCTTTTGGGGACCTGCTCCGGCTGTCCCTCGGCAGACCTGAGTACCAGAGACTTTGTGAAAGATATCCTCCGGGCTGTATTGCCAGATGTGGAAAGTGTGGAAATTAAGAATAGGGTTTCCCGGGAACTGCTGGATATGGCTTGCTCCATACTCGGTTACGAGCGATGAAGCGGGCGATAAAATACTGCGGAGGCTGCAACCCACGTTATGACCGAATGGCAGTTGTCAGGAAAGTGGAGGTGCGGTTGGGAGAGAAACTTCCAGATGCCCAGCCCGGTGTATACTATGACCAAGTATTTGTCATCTGTGGATGTACATCACAGTGCGCCAATATTTCACAGCTTTCAGCCCGCAATCTGGTGTGGATTACAACAGATTTTGTATGATATTTGGAATCAGAATAGGCCATATATTAAACAAAGTTGAGGCAAAACAAAGAAGCAGAAAATTATATATATCGGATGTTGACGGCAAAATCTAAAATATTTTATCCACGCAAGTCCAACCCGCATTTTTGCTGAGGTGATATTATCTTTAGATTTTTGTGCTGCCATTCTTAAGAATTCGAGCCCTTCAGACGCGCCACGTCGGAACAAGCGAGATATCGCTTGTTCCGGCTTTTTTAACGCCGGAATGTATTCCTCCATCTTTTTGGAAATCTGATCCAGGGTATTGACTTACTGCGTCTAATGGGATAGACTACCGGTAGAGAGTCTATCGCATTAGACAAAGGAGGCTGGCTATGGGCACGCCAAAAATCTTTGAGAGCGAATACCGGTTCTGCCTCATCCTGTGGGAGCATGAACCGGTGACCGCCGCAGAGCTGGTAAAGCTGTGCCAGGCCCGGCTGGGGTGGAAGCGGACCACCACCTATACCGTCATCAAACGCCTGGGAGAGCGGGGCGTGGTGCAGAACAAGGACGGCGTGGTTACCGCCCTGGTCTCCAAAGAGGAGGCCCAGGTGTCCGAGATCGACGAGCTGATGGAGAAGAAGTTCCAGGGCTCCCTGCCCGCTTTCTTGGCCGCCTTTGCCCGGCGGCAGGACCTGTCCGAGGAGGAAGCGGAGGAGATCCGGCGCATCATCGAAAAGTGAGGAGGGGACCATGGAAGCGGTATTTCTAAAGCTGGTCAACCAGAGCATCGCCGCCGGCTGGCTGGTGCTGGCGGTGGTGGTGCTGCGGCTGGTGCTCCGAAGGGCGCCCCGGTGGAGCTTCTGCCTGCTCTGGGGCCTGGTGGCCCTCCGGCTGATCTGGCCCTTCTCGCTGGAAAGCGCCCTGAGCCTGGTCCCCAGTGCCCGGACCCTGCCCCCGGAGATCCTCTCCACCGCCGCCCCCCAGATCAGCAGCGGTATCCCCGCCCTCAACAGCGCGGTCAACCCCGCCCTGGCGGCCTCCATGGCTCCGGCGCCGGGGGATAGCGCCAACCCCACCCAGATCTGGTCCTTTGTCCTGGCCCGCCTCTGGCTGGCGGGGATGGCCCTCCTGCTGCTCTATGCCCTGGTCAGCTATCTGCGCCTGCGGCGCCGGGTGAGCACCGCCACCCTCCTCCGGGAAAACATCCGGCAGAACGAGTGGGTGGACACCCCCTTTGTCCTGGGCCTCCTGCGGCCGGTGATCTACCTGCCCTACCGGCTGGAGGACCGGGATCTGGCCTATGTGATCGCCCATGAGCGGGCCCACATCCGCCGGGGCGACCACTGGTGGAAGGTGGTGGGCTTCGTGTTCCTGGCGGTCTACTGGTTCCACCCCCTGCTGTGGGTGGCCTATGTGCTGCTGTGCCGGGACATCGAGGGGGCCTGTGACGAGAAGGTGGTCCGGGAATTGAGCCAGGAGGACCGCTGCGGATACGCCGCCGCCCTGTTCCGCTGCGGCGTCCGCCGCCGGACCGTGGCCGCCTGTCCGCTGGCCTTCGGTGAGGTGGGGGTCAAGGCACGGGTGAAGGCGGTCATGGGCTATCGGAGGCCGGGGCGCTGGCTGGTGGCGGCGGCGCTGTTGGTCTGCGCCGTGGCGGCGGTGTGTTTTCTCACCGATCCAAAATCCTATGAGCAGGAGATCCGGGCAGACGGGCGCATCTACGTGCGGCAGGAGGGAAGCGTGACCGCTCTGCCCGAGGGCAGCTATGAGATCGGCGTCCTGAATAGCATCCTTCACCATACCCGCGACCACCCGGTCGAGGACTTTTCCGGGGTAAATCTGGACGAGAAGTACGCCGGCAACCGGCTCTACCGGAGCGGTCTGGCAGATGATGTGATCTATCTGGAGGACCTGTCTGGCTTCTATCTACCATTCCAGACCGAAGCGGAGGTGGTGAGGTGGCTGGACTATACCCAGGCACCGGATGAGATGGACTGGGATGGGGAGCTTACCGTCCGGCTCTCCCAGTTCCCCGGCGTGACCTTCCGGTACACGCCGGATCAGATCA
The DNA here is from genome assembly GCA_958435885.1 of uncultured Intestinimonas sp. The sequence goes on from CAUBHZ010000001.1 coordinate 14,142, forward strand.
CCGCCGACGGCGGGGACGGTGCGGAGCCCGTGGTGCTGATCTCCGGTATGCCCATCTGGAGCGTCTACTTCTGCGACCTCACCGGGGACGGTCTCCCCGAGCTCTGCGCCGCCCTCAGTTGGGGCTCCGGCATCGTGGACAACCGTGTTGTCATCTACGATTACGCCAACGGCGCCAGCTATGGACTGGAGGACCGGGCAAACTATGACTACACCCTGCGGTATGACGCCGGGGAGGACTGCCTGTATGTAGACAAAAGGGACTATCAGGAGGGGGAACTGGTTTCCTCCGGGCGGCTGGTCTATGAGGACGGGTGCATCCAGGTCCCGGGGCTGGAGACCTAAAGATGGGAAAAGCGTAAAAAGGGAGGACATCCTCACGGATGTCCTCCCTTTTTGATGGAATGGACCGCGGGGCGGTCATTCGTCGGTGTGCAGGAGCCAGACGAAGCCGTAGGGGGGGAGCTCCACGTGGCTCAGGTCCCCGAACCGGCCGCCGTAGACCAGCTCCTCAAAGGGACCCTCCTCCCGGCAGGAGGCGGTGAGGAACTGATTGCTGAAGTTGAAGAGGGCCATGAGCTTGCGGCCCTTGTACCAGCGCCCCACGCCCAGCACGTGTGAACTGCCGGTGTCGAAGGTCCACACGTCGGCCCGGGCGTCGAAGGCGGGCTCGGCGCACCGCAGCTCCTCCAGCCGGCGCAGGCCCATGAACTGCTTGCCCTGACGGGTGTCCGGGTCCCGGCGCATGGCGGCCAGATCCCACTGGAAGGTCCCACGGTGGAGGTAGCGGCTGTCCTCCCGCTTCTCGTCGTCCAGGTGGTAGGAGTAGTCGTTGAGCTGCCCCACCTCGTCGCCGCTGTAGAGGACCGGGATGCCGCTCTGGGTGAGCATCCAGGCGTGGAGCATCAGGTCGCAGGCGATGGACCGCTCCAGCTTGAAGGGGTCCCGCTCATAGTCGGCGGCCTCCACGCCGCACAGGGAGGCGGTGGTGCCGCACAGCCGGGCATCGCCCAGCCGGGGGTCGTCGTTGTAGAGCTCTCCCCGGCTGTCGCTAGAGGGCCACCGGCCGGTAAACCAGTCGTTGAGGTACTTTTTATGGGCCACCTCGTCGGTGCCGAAGTGCTCCTTGAGCCAGGGGTAGTCCAGACCCCAGCCGATGTCGTCGTGGCAGCGCAGGTAATTGAGGAAGAGGAAGTCCTTGGGCAGGGCGCACACGGCGTCCATCTGGTGGCGGAGGAGGGAGACGTCGGCGGTGGCCAGGGTGTGCCAGGTGGTGGCCATGGTGGTGACGTTGTAGAGCATGTGGCACTCTGGCTTGTCCGGGGTGCCGAAGTAGGGAGCCACCTTGGCCGGCTCCATGACCACCTCCCCCAGCAGCAGCACGCTGGGGCAGACGATCTCGCACACCATGCGCATCATCCGCACCAGGGTGTGGACCTGGGGCAGGTTGCGGCAGTTGGTACCCAGTTCCTTCCAGATGTAGGGGGCGGCGTCCAGACGGATGATATCGATGCCCCGGTTGGCCAGGAAGAGCAGGTTCTCCGTCATGTCGTTGAAGACCATGGGGTTGGCGTAGTTGAGGTCCCACTGGTAGGGGTAGAAGTTGGTCATCACCGCCTGCTGGCAGTCCACCAGCCAGGTGAAGCAGCCCGGAGCGGTGGTGGGGAAGACCTGGGGCACCGTCTCCTCGAACTTCCGGGGGATGTCCCAGCTGTCGTAGAAGAAGTAGCGCTCCCGGTAGCCAGGCACACCGGCCCGGGCCTTTCTGGCCCACTCGTGGTCCTCGCTGGTGTGGTTCATGACGAAGTCCAGGCACAGGCTGATGCCCTTCTCCCGGCAGTCGTCGGCCAGCCGCTCCAGGTCGGCCATGGTGCCCAGCTCGGGCTGCACCTTCCGAAAATCGGACACGGCGTAGCCGCCGTCGCTGCGGCCCTTGGGGCTCTCCAGCAGGGGCATCAGGTGGAGGTAGTTCACACCGCACTCCTCCAGATAGGGGAGCTTCTCCCGCACCCCCTCCAGGGTGCCGGCGAACTGGGAGGTGTAGAGCATCATGCCCAGCAGGTCCCGGCGGCGGTACCAGTCGGGGTCGGCCTCCCGGCGCAGGTCCTGGGAGCGCAGGTCGGCCTTGCGGTCGGCCCAGCTGCGGCGGAGCATGGAGAGGAAGTAGTCGAAGGCGGCCAGGTCCCCGTGGTAGAGCTCGCAGTAGAGCCACTTGAGCTCATCGTAGTGCCGGGCCAGCCGCCGGTCAAAGACAGAAGTGTCCGCCGGGGCGGCGGGGGGCGTCTGGGGTACTGCCGGAGACGGTGTGGCCGGCGCCGCTTTGGCGCGGGGAGCGGCCTTGGCCGCCGAAGGTTTCTTTCTGCCCTTCATCACACATCCCCCTTCCCGTCTTCCAGCTCCGCCAGGGTGGGCATGGCGGGGATGGCGCCGCTGCGGGAGCAGGTTTTGGAGGCCGCCCGGTTGGCGAAGGCCAGGATCTCCTTCAGCTCCGGGGCGGTGAGACCCTCCAGGGGCTTCTCTCCCCGGCGGACCAGGCGGCTGAGCACGGCGCCCAGGAAGGTGTCCCCGGCGCCGTTGGTGTCGGCCACGGAAGTGGCCACGCCGGGGACCTGCCCGGTCCTGCCCTGCCAGCGGTAGAAGGCGCCGCCGGCGCCCAGGGTGAGGAGCACCAGGGAGACGCCCTGGTCGGCCAGACGGCGGCTGCCCTCCTCCGGGTCGTCGGTGCCGGTGAGGAGGGGGAGCTCCTCATCGGAGAGCTTGAGGATGTCCACCAGGGGCAGGGGGGTGCGCATCCACTCCACGGCCTCCTCCCGGCTGGCCCACAGGGCCTCCCGGTAGTTGGGGTCGTAGCTCACCAGCACCCCGTGCGCCCGGGCGTGCCGGGCGGCGAAGAGAGTGGCCGAGCGGGCGGGGGCGGCGGTGAGGCTCACGGAGCCGAAGTGGAGGACCTTGGTCCCCTCCACCAGCCGGGTGTCCACCTCCTCCGGGGTGAGGGCGCTGTCCGCCCCACGGACGAAGCGGAAGGAGCGCTCACCGCTGGCGGCAACGGTGACCACTGCCATGGTGGTGGGGGCGGCGTCGGTCCGCACCCCGGAGGTATCCACGCCGTTTTCCTTCAGTACGCCGGTGAGATAGCCGCCGAAGCCGTCCCGGCCCACCTTGCCGATGAAGGCGGCGGAGGCCCCCAGACGGGCGGCGGCCACCGCCACGTTGGCGGGGGCGCCGCCGGGGTTGGCGGCGAAGAGGGGCACGTTCTGCGGGGTGACACCGGTCTGGGTCAGGTCGATGAGCACCTCCCCGATGGTGGTGATATCCGTCATGGGAAAACCGCTTCCTTTCTTTGAGCAAAATCAGATGGTGCTGACGGCCTCCACGGGGCCCTCCAGCCGGGTCCCCAGGCCGTATACGATATGGCTGAGCACATAGGCTCCGTCATTGACAAAAATCTCGATGAGGTTGGGGTCCAGGAAGATGTCCAGCCGGCAGGCGTCCCCGGTCAGCCGGGGCGTCCGGGCGGTGAGGCGGCAGTTCTGGAGCCCGGCGAATACGGCGCTCCGGTCGCCCTCGAGCCGGCCTTCCCGCAGCCGCAGCCGGTAGCCGCCCAGGTTCAGCTCCTCACCCTCACGGAGGGTGGTGCGGAGCCGCACCGGCCGGTGCTGGGCCAGGGGGGCGAGGCCCTCCGCCGGGCGGTCAAAGGCGGCGGCCACGTCGGGGTGGACGGGGAAGCACACCTGGCCCTCCCGGAGGGTGACCAGCCGGGGCAGGCTCATCATGCCGTTCCAGGGCCCGCGGCCGTCGGGGGTGTCCTCCACCGGCCGGGGCATCCGCATCCACCCGATGAGCACCCGCCGGCCCTTCCGGTCCAGGGTGCTCTGGGGGGCGTAGAAGTCCAGCCCATAGTCCACATAGGCCATGGGGCCGTCCAGGGAGAGGCGGCAGGAGTCGGGGTCAAAGCGGGCCCGGGCGTACATGGCCTGGTCGGCGTAGGAGAGGCCGTCCGCCGTCACGCCCATGGGAGAGCCCAGGAAGAGCCAGCCCTCCTCCAGGGGGAAGAGGTCGGGGCACTCCAGCACCCGCCCCAGCTCCGGCGCGGAAAACTGGTTGGCGTAGGTCCAGCTGAGGCCGTCGTCGCTGCGGAAGAAGAGAACCCGTCCCTGCCCCTCCCGGGAGCTCCCCAGCACCATGCGGCAGCCGTCCGCTTCCCGCCACACCTTGGGGTCCCGGGTGTCCTTTTTGTCCCCGAAGGCGGGGTCGGTGAGGACGGGGATGATCTGGCGCTTGTCCCCCCAGTTGTCAAAGTGCCGCCCGTCCGGGGAGATCACCATGGCCTGGCTGGCCTGGAAACGGTCGCCGTCGGGCAGGTGGATGTCCTCTCTCAGGGGCTGCTCATACTGCACCGCCGTGTAATAGAGGTGGAGCCGCCCGTCGATCTCCAGGGCGCTCCCCGAAAAGACGCCGTTCCGGTCGTAGTCCTTGGTGGGGAGAAGGGCCACCCCCAGGTGCTCCCAGTGGACTAAGTCGGGACTCACGGCGTGGCCCCAGTGCATGGTGCCCCAGCGGGGGGCGTAAGGGAAGTGCTGGTAGAAGAGGTGGTACTCTCCGTAGTAGTAGATAAAGCCGTTGGGATCGTTGATCCAGTTGCCCGGCGCTTTCAGATGTATGCTGTCTTGTATCAAGCTGCTCCCTCCACATCGTCACTGCGCAGCGTCCGGGACCGCCGAGGGGTCCCATAAAAATCGGGAGCCCCTCACGAGGCTCCCGACAGAAGGGCCGCGCCGCCGGGGCCATGCCGGCGGGGCGGATGGCCTCCATGCAGGGAATAATTGTATCACATGGTGCGTGCTTTTGACAGCCCTTATTTCACTGCGCCGGACACCACGCCGCCGATGATCTGCTTCTGCAAGACCACATACAGGATGAGGATGGGGATGACGCACAGGAGCAGGCCCGCCATGATGGTGCCGTAGTCGGCGGAGTAGGTGCCGTAGAAGCTGTAGGTGGACAGGGGCAGGGTGAGCAGCTCCTTGTCGGTAAGCACCAGGGAGGGCAGCAGGTAGTCGTTCCAGAAGGCCAGGGAGTTGAGGATGACCATGGTGGAGATGATGGGCTTGAGGAGGGGCAGCACGATTTTGAAGAAGGTCTGGGCGTGGGTGCAGCCGTCGATGTAGGCGGCCTCCTCCAGGGCGATGGGGATGTTGCCCTTGATGAAGCCGTGGAACATGAAGACCGACATGGCCATGGAGAAGCCGGTGTGCATGAAAATGAGGGTGATGCGGTGGTTGAGCACGTTGAGGGTGCCGCCGTAGATACTCACCAGGGGGATCATGATGGCCTGGAAGGGGATGATCATGGAGGCCACCATGAGAGCGAAGGTGATCTTGGAGATCTTATTGTTGTGGCGGACGATGTAGTAGGCCAGCATGGCGGCCAGCAAGGTCACCAGCACGGTGGAGCACACGGTGACGATGAGGGAGTTCTTGAAGGCGTTGAGGAAGTCCATCTGGGTAAAGGCCTTGACGAAGTTGTCGAAGGACAGGCCCTTGATGGTGAAGAGCCAGGAGAAGGGGCTCTTGATGATGTCCCGCTTCTCCTTGAGGGAGTTGATGACCACCATGACGAAGGGGAACATGTAGGCGATGAAGATGATGATGAGGCCGGCCATGGCAAGGGCGTTGGTGACCTTGCGCTTGGTGCCGCCGATGGACGAGTTGTTCATTATGCCTCCACCTCCTGACGTTTGGTGAGATAGACCTGGATGCCGCTGATGATGGCGACGATGACGAAGAGGATGAGGGCCTCGGCCTGGCCCACACCGAACTGGCGGGAGGTGAAGGCCTTTTCATAGACGTGCATGGCGGCCATCTCGGTGGTGCCGTAGGGGGCGCCGGCGGTCAGGGACAGGTTGACGTCGTACACCATGAAGGCCCGGGACAGAGTGAGGAAGAGGCAGATGGTGATGGAGGACATCATGAGGGGGAGGATGATGCTCCTGAGCTTGACCCAGCCGGTGGCGCCGTCGATGCTGGCGGCCTCCATCACGTCCTGGTTGAGGCCCATGAAGCCGGCCACGTAGATGAGGATCATGTAGCCGGAGAGCTGCCACACCGACACCAGCACCAGGGCGGCGAAGGCCAGGCTGGGGTCGGAGAGCCAGGAGCTCTCGAAGAGGCTCCAGCCGGTGGCCTCGCCGATGCCCACGAAGACCCGGGAGAAGACGAACTGCCAGATATAGCCCAGCACCAGGCCGCCGATGAGGTTGGGGGTGAAGAAGCCGGCCCGGAAGAAGTTCTGGCCCTTAATGCCCCGGGTGAGGAGGTAGGCGATGGCGAAGGCCAGCACGTTGACGATGATGACCACGAAGATGACGTACTTGAAGGTGAGCAGCAGGGACGACCAGAACTGGGTGTCCTTGAGCACGCTCAAAAAGTTGGCGGCGCCCACGAAATTCTTGACGGCGGACACGCCGTTCCAGTCCGTCAGGGTGAGGTAGATGCCGTAGATGAACGGAATGATGACCACGGCAAAGAAGCAGAACATACCAGGTAATGCAAAGCCGCAGAAATCCTTTCCTCCGCTTTTCCCTTTCATATCAGTTCCTCCTTACTGCTGCTGGGCCCAGTAGTCCTCGATGGAGGCGATGAGCTCGGCTCGGTCGCTGCGCCCGGCCAGGTATTTCTGCATGGCGGCGCCGAGGATGGACCAGTGGTCGTTGGGCACGATGGCGGAGGCGTTGAAGGCGTTTCCGTCGTGCACGTGGTTGTAGATGTCCCGGCTGAGGGGGTCGGAAGGCTCATAGGGGTTGTTCTGGAAGGGGGGGATGATGTTGCAGGTCTTGACCAGCATCTGCTGGCCGATCTCGCTGTACACGATCCAGTTGAGAAACTCCTTGGCGGCGGCCAGCTGCTGGTCGGTGGCCACGATGCCGTCCAGCATGACCTGCTTGGAGGGGGAGGCCTGGATCTGGCAGTTGACGAAGTCGTCGGGGTCGTTGTTCATGAAGTAGGGCAGGAAGCCGTACTCGTCGTCCTTCTCCGCGTCGGCATCCTCCAGGTTGGGCCAGGCCCAGTTGCCGTTGAACCAGAAGGCGGTCTTGCCGTCTACCAGGTCGATGGCCATCTCGTCGTAGTCGGCGCCCAGGGGGTCAGCCTTGGCCACGTTGTACTCCCGGAGCACGTCGAACATGTCCAGGAACTGGGACATGCGGTCATAGGTGGTGAGGTCCAGAGAGCCGTCCTTGATCTTCTCGATGGCCTCGGCGGCGCCGTCGGAGGTGCCGTCGTAGGTCTCATAGATGTACTGGAGGTGGTGGGCGCCCAGAGACCAGTCCTCCATGGCCAGGGAGACGGGCCGCTCCATGCCGGCGGCCACCAGCCGGTCCAGCAGAGCCACGAAGTCGTCCAGGGTGCGGATGGAGGCGGGGTCAAAGGTCTCCCCCAGGGTGGACTCGATGACGGCCTTGTTGTAGATGATGCCGCGGCCCTCGATGCACAGGGGGAAGCTGTACACCTTGCCGTTGACTCTGGTCACATAGTCCTCCGCTTCGGCCAGCCAGGGCTCATCGGACAGGTCGGCGGCCTTCTCCTCGGCCAGGGCGATGACGTCGGTGGTGTCCAGGATGGACATGGTGGGCGGGTTGCCAGAGTTGTAGAGGCTCACCACCTTGGTGTACGGGGAGTCGCCGTCGGTGACGGGCATGACCTCCACGTGGACGCCGGACTTCTTTTCAAACTCGGCGCCCATCTCCACCAGGGCGTTCTGGATCTCCGCCTTGGAGTTGAGCAGGGTGATGGAGGTCCCCTGCAGCGACGGGTCGTACTGGAAGGTGTCCACGGAGGTGTCGATGGGCTCCGCCTCGTCCACCTCGTTGGGGTCGTCCGGGTTGCTGGCGAAGCCGAACCGGCACCCGGTGGCAGCTGTTGCGATCAGGGCGGCCAGCACCCCTACCGCGATCAGCCTGGGAAAGATGCTTTTTTTCATGATCACTCCTCCTGCTCTCGAAAGGTCAACAAAACGACGAATGGAACCGGTTACTTTGCCTTTATATTAACACTTTTGCAAAGAATCCGTCAATCGTTTGCCGTCAAATAGCCTAATTTTGTAAATATTGTCTGATTTGATTTGGGCTGATTATACATATTCCACAAGGGAGGTTGGAGGCTTCCGGTTGTGCGGCGCCGGCATCTCTGATATAATACGACAATAGACCTGACGCGGGCAGAAGCCGGCCGGGGAAGCAAGGGGCGCTGTTATGGAAGCAAAGAAAAAGATCACCTTTGACGATATCGCGCGGTACACGAATTTTTCCAAGACCACCATCTCCAGATATTTCAACAACCCGGACTCCCTGGCGCCGGAGAGCCAGCGGATCATCTCCGAGGCCCTGGTGAAGCTGGACTACAAGGAGAACAAGGTGGCCCGTATCCTGGCCAACGGGCAGACGGAGTTCATCGGGATCATCGTGCCGGAGATCTACCACCGGTTTTTCTCCGAAGTGCTCAACCAGATCCTCTCCACCTATGAGGCCTACGGCTATAAATTTCTGGTGTTCATCGGCAACCGGAACGAGGAGAGCGAGCGGCGGTACATCCAGGAGCTGCTCTCCTACCAGATCGAGGGGCTGATCGTCCTCAGCCATACCCTTTCATCCGAGGAGCTCTCCCGGCTCCCGCTCCCCATCGTGACCATCGAGCGGGAGGACCGTCATGTGTGCAGCGTCAACACGGACAACTACACCGGCGGCTACCAGGCGGCGGCCCTGCTGGCGGACCGGGGCTGCGACGTGCTCATCCACGTCAACTCGCCCACGGACCCGCGTATGCCGGCCTACGGGCGCATCACGGGTTTCCGGGACTGCTGCCGGGAGCGGGACGTCCGGCACGAGGTCCTGTTCCGGGCGGTGGACCGGTCCTATGAGGGGGACCAGGCCATTCTGAGGGAGATCATTGACACACTGGAGCAGGAACACAAGGGGGAAAAGAAGGGGATCTTTCTCTCCAACGACACCCTGGCCAGTACGATGATGAACCTGCTCTTCCGAAAGTACGGGCGGCTGCCCGACGACTACCTCATCGTGGGCTTTGACAACTCTCCCGCCTCCCGGGAGGCCATTGTCCCCATCAGCACCGTGGGCCAGCAGGTGGACAGGCTGGCCGGGGAGGCGGTGCGCCTGGTGGTGGAGCAGATCGCCGCCCGCAAGGCGGGCAGGTCCTTCCACGGCAAGAAGCCCGTCCACCTGGTCATCGACCCGGTGCTCATCCGGCGGGAGTCCACCGAGGGGATCTCCTGAGCCACCTTCCCAGTGTCAGTGTATGGCCTTTCAGCGGGCGGTATGCCGGCCTGTCCAAAAAACGGAAAAAACGGTCCGCGGCTCTGCCCGGGCGCATCCCATCATCTGATAATAAGGCTCCCTCCATGATCGGCAGTGTTTCGTTTCACTGCCTCACATGGAGGGAGCCTGTCATTTCTGCCTGCCTGCCGGATCAGTCGGCCAGCAGGCGCTGGATGAGGCGCATGTACAGCGCCGCCACCACGTCGAAGTCGGCGGTGTCGCTGACCACGGTGACGGTCACCGTATGGGTGAGGGACAAGATGTTGTTGAAGGTCACGCTGGCCTGGCCGTCCTCGCCGGTGCCGCCGGCAGCGGTGAGCGTCTTGGCCATGAAGCCCGGGAAGGTGCTCTCCACCCGGATGGTACCGCTGAAGCGGAAGTCCAGGGAGGTGGACACGGTGTCGAGGGTGAAGCTGGCGCCCTTGCCGCCCCGGGCCAGGTCGGACCGGTAGGGGGTGCCGGCGCTCTGGCCGGTCCCCCCGGCGGGTACGCTGGAGAAACTCCAGGCCTGCTCGCCGGCGTGCAGACCGGCTCCCGGACGAAATCCGGGTACTCCTCGATGTACATGCGGGAAAGGGGTCATAGCGCAGAGGGATCTCCAGCACGACCCCTTCAAACTCGTAGCGCCGGGCCTCTGCCATGCTCGTTCCCCCCTCCGGCGGCTGTGTCGGCGGCTGGATTTGATTCAATGCCACAAATTTAGCCTGAAAGCCATTCTTTGCAATCACCCGTTTGGGGACAAAAAAGGACTATGCCTGCGGGAGGATACCGCAGGCATAGTCCTCAGTGCTTCAGAGCAGCATGTACTTTTTCAAGTCCTTCCGCTGCCGGATGTTCAGCTTTTGCAGGGTGGTGGAGATGTACTGCTTGACCGTGTTGGGGGAGATGCCCAGGTGGTCGGCGATCTCCTGGTTGGTCCAGCCCCTGGCCGCCAGCATGGCGGTGGCGAATTCGGTGGTGGTCAGGTTGTCGGCCACGTCGTGGCCCGTGACCGGGTTGTGGACCTTGCGCCACCCTGCGGAAAAGCGGTAGGTGATGGCGATGATCCGCTTGAAATCCTCCGGGTAGTCCTTCTTCAGCACCGCCTCCAGCATCCCGCCCAGCAGGCCGTGGTGTTCGCCGAAGCCCTCGATCAGGTCGTCCGGCCGGGCCAGCGCCCAGGCCGCCAGCAGATGGGCCTGGGCCTGCTCTGGCTGCTTCAGGCTCATGTAGTCCATCACCGCCGCCAGGTGCAGGTAGATGGAGGGGATGGGGTAGACCTCCGTCTGCATGGCCAGGGCGGTCTCCACGATGCCCACGCTCTTCCCGTAGTCCCCCTGGAGATAGGTGTGGTGGGCCTGGACATAGAGGGCAAACATCCGCAGGCCCGGCGGCAGAAGGCGGATGACGTCCTGGAGCGACCCCACCCCCTGGGGCAGGGGCAGGTGGAGCAGCACGGCAGCTGCGGTGACGGTAAAGACGGCCGCCGCCCGCAGCTGGGGCGGCGTGGGTCCGTCGGCGGCGGCCAGGATGTTCTTGACCTCCGTCAGGGCGTACCGTGCCCGCTGGATCTGGCCGATGGAGAGGTTGGAGTAGGCGTAGATGAGGCAGGCCGACAGGCGCAGGGAGAGGTCGGGATGGGAGAGGTAGCGCTCTGACACCTCGGCGGCCGCTTCGGGATGGCCGCTGAAGTAGTGGTACTCCGCCCGGGCGATGTCCCGCAGCCGGTCGTCGCCGACCCGCTCCACATACGCCAGGCACTGCCCCGGCGGGAAGGCCGTGTTCATCAGGGGCATGGGGATGAGGTGGGGCGCCGCGGCCTCGGGAGCGGGCGGAGACGGGAGGGACTCCGCTTCCTCCAGCCTGGGCTCCCGGCGCAGGTCCGCCGGCCTCCGGGCGTCGGCGGGGATGGCCCAGGAGCCGCCGAACTTCTCCGCCCCTTCGATGCGCCCGTCCGTACAGTATTGCTGGGTGAGACGCACGGAGATCTTCCATCTCCGGGCCGCCTCACGCACGGTGATGTATTCCATAGTACGCTCCTATCCGTGAGAGCGAGTTTTTCTGTATTATATGCGTTTTCCCGCAGGGTTTCAAGGACTCCGGCCCGCAGGGGAGGGGAGCCGGACGGTTTTTCTTTCATCCGCAGTGGATTCCTGCTGGAATTCTTTTTGTTTTGTGGTATGCTATGGTCAGAGACCGGGCACCGGAGGCATAGCCGTCCGCCCGGTGCGTATCCTACGGACAGGACGTTGGGAGAGGAGGACCATCCGTGCCAAACCTGTACTATTACGACGCCCTCAAGCGGGGCCAGAAGGAGTTCCGGGCCTGCACGGCCAGAGGCGAATACCCCTATCTGCCCGCCCTGTCCGAGGTGGTGGGGGAGGAGCTGCTGGGCCACACCACCAACCTGGGGACCGTCATGATCCCTCTGGAGTTCGTGGTGGGCACCAAATCCCTGAGCCGCACCCAGTCCTTTTCCCGCAGCTTCATGCCCCTCATGAGCCCCAACACGGAGTTTGCCGGGAAGTGGCAGCGGCTGTGCCAGGCCCATCTGGAGGAGGGGATCTGGGAGCCCATCAAGGTGTGGGAGTACCGGAACCGCTTCTACGTGGAGGAGGGCCACAAGCGGGTGAGCGTGCTGAAGTTCTTCGACGCCAACAGCGTCAGCGCCCAGGTCACCCGCATCCTCCCGCGCCGGGACGGAAGCCGGGAGATCGAGCTCTACTATGAGTTCGTGGACTTCTACCAGTGCAGCCGGATCAACTTTGTGGAGTTCTCCAAGCCGGGCAGCTACGCCCGGCTCCAGGAGCTGCTGGGGAAGGCCCCCGGCCAGGCCTGGAGCGAGGAGGAGCGCCGGGACTTCGCCACCGCCTTCTACTGCTTCCACCAGGCCT
>CAUBHZ010000002.1 GCA_958435885.1 uncultured Intestinimonas sp.
ACACCACCACCTCGCCGTCCCCCATGACGGCGTGGAGGTCCCCCATGGCCAGGAGGGCGCCCTCCACCGCCACCGGCAGATAAAGAGTCGCCCCGGGGCCGATGCGCTTGCAGTCCATGTTTCCGCCGTGAGGGCCGGGGGTGCCCGTAGGGACGGCGCCCGCCGCCGGAGCGGTGCCGATGACCCCGATCATGGGCCGGAGAGGGAAGGAGAGCCTGTCATTGAAAACGGCCTTGCCCTCCCGTACGGGGACGAACTTGGTGGACTCCTCCGTGAGGACGGCCCCGATGACCCCTTCGTTGGGGGCGTCGGTCATGACCCCGTGGTCGGCCAGGGCGATGTCCAGGATCTCCACCTTCAGCACGTCGCCGGGCTGCGCTCCCTCCACATAGAGGGGACCGGTGGCCGGGTTGATGTTGTCCCAGTCCAGGCCGCCCAGCCGCTGCTCCGGGCTGGTGATCTGGCCGCCGAAGCAGTCGATGGTCTCAAAGCACACCATGGCCCCGCTCTCCGCCCGGGCGGCGGGGGGATTGTCCGGGGACATGGCATAGATGACGGTCTTGCCGCTGATCTCCATACGCAAAAACCTCCTTGTCTGACGGCCGTCCCCGCCTCGCTCCGGCGGGACGGCCCTTCGGTTGTTCCCATTGTAGTCAATGCCATCAGGGGTGTCAAGGCGCCCCCCGGAAGCGGAAAGGCCCGGGACAGCGGTGCTGTCCCGGGCCTTTTTCCAGGATAAGAGACGGTATTACTCCCCGTCGGCGGTGAGCAGGTCGCTGGCACGGACCATCAGGGTGGCCAGCTCGGCGCGGGAGGCGTTGCCCTGGGGATTCAGGGCGCCGGTGTCGCTGCCGGTGAGCAGGCCGCTCTCCACGGCCCAGGTCACGGCGTCGGCGGCCCAGCTGCTGACGGAGGCGCCGTCGGGATAGGCAGTCAGGTCGCCCTCGGCGGCGGGGCTGCCGGCGTAGCGCCACAGCATGGTGACCAGCTGCTCACGGGTGAGCACGCCCTCCATGTTGGTGCCGTCGGACACGCCGTTGGCCACAGCCCAGGCCTGGCCGTCGGCGTACCAGACGTCGCTGACAGTGGTGTCAGTGCCGGCGCAGCGGGCCAGGATGGTGACCAGCATGCCGCGGCTGGTGTCCATGGCGGGGGAGAAGGTGGTGGCGCTGGTGCCGTTCATGAGGCCCAGCTCGGTGACGGAGGCCACGGCGTCGGCGTACCAGGCGTCAGCGGGGACGTCGGTGTAGCCGGTGGCGCCGGCGTTCATGACGCTCACGAAGGCGGCGTTGGAGACGAAGTTGAACTCGTCGCGCTGGTGGACCTTGTTGGTGAGGGTGTTGGCGAAGAGGACCACGTCCAGACCGTTGTTCTCATAGGAGATGGCCTGGATGGAGTCGTCCAGGAAGTCGGCGTAGTGCTCGCCGTCGGCGGGCAGGAAGCCCTCCATGAGCTCCTTGGAGCCGTCCAGCTGCACCAGCACCTGGGCGCCCTCGGGGATGGCAGCGAAGTAGCCGGCGCCGTAGCCGTAGAGGATGTCGTCACCCTCGGCAACATAGCTGGCGGTGATGAGGCTGTCGGTGGGGTAGGTCACATAGGCCAGGGCATCCATGGCGTTGTCGCTGACGGTCTCGCGGACCAGGGCGCCATCGGCGAAGAGGGCGGCGGCGGAGTCCACGGCGTCGGCGCCGTAGCCGATGTAGGGGGTACCGTTCTTGACGGCGGCCAGGGCCTGGTCATCCAGCTCGGCAGCGCCGATGATGAGGTCGGCCTTGGAGGCGTCGTCGGTGACGGTGAAGCCCAGCAGCTCCATGGCCTGGCGGTCATAGTTGTACTCATAGGCGCCGCTGACCAGGGTGGTCTTGACGAAGCCGGAGTCGTTGTCGGCGGGCTTGCCGGAGATGTAGATCACGGGAGCCTTGGTGAGGGCCTGGGCGGCGGGAGCGGTCTCCACGCCGATGCCGGAGATCAGGTAGTCACCGGCCACGCTCTGCCAGTCGGCGTAGGAGCACAGGAAGCTGCCCTTGTACTCGCCCTCGGTGATGAGGGAGACGGCCTTGCCGGCCTTCAGCAGGGCGTTGACGGCGGCGGTGGAATCCTCAGAGGAATTCATCAGCACCACCTGGGCGTTCTCCACGCCGGTGAAGGAGGAGGTGAGGGTGGCCACATAGGCCAGGGTGTCCTCGTAGTCCATGGCGTCGCCGCAGGCGGCGGCGATGGTCTCGTAGGCGGCGGGCTCGGCGCACACCACCATGTCGAAGCCGCGGGTCTTGTCGAAGGCGGTGATGCCCTCGGAGTAGAGGACGGGCCAGCCGGTGATGACGGTGCCGTCATAGAGGACGCCGTTGGCCACGCTCCGCTTGGCCTGGTACATGGACACGATCAGGGTGCCGGCGGGATACTCCACGCCGTCGTAGGTGAAGGCCTTGTCGGTGAGGTTGACCTTCACGCCGTTGCGGGTCAGGTACTCCATCATGTCGGCGGCAGCCTGCAGGTTGGACTGGTTGGCGCCGTCCATGGGGATGATGTAGCACTCGGGGTAGAAGTTGCCGTTCTGACCCTCGCCGTCGTACTCGGGACGGAAGACGTCGGCCTCGGCGCCCTCCACGTCGTACTGGTCGGTGAACCACTGGCCCACCATGTCATAGGCGTCGGAGTTGGCGTTGGTCACGCCGCGCTCGAAGATCTTGGCCTGATCCAGGAGGTAGCTCTCCTTGTTGTCGGCCACGTAGACGCTCTGGCCCAGGGCGCCGTAGGCCACCAGGTCGGTGGCGGCGTCATTGTGGCTGGGCAGCTCCACCGTGTAGGCCACGGTGCCGTGGAGCATGGAGTACTGGGGGGTGTAGCTGGTGGACATGTCGTCCCAGGGGTCCAGCCACTGGGTCTGATAGGAGCCGTCCTCGTTCACCTCGCCGGTGTAGGACAGGTAGTCACGCTGGGGGGTGGAGTAGCTGTTGAAGGTGTCGTTGTTGGCCACAGCCGCGATACCCAGAGCCTCGCCGCCGGCCATCAGGTGCTCGGCCAGCAGGTCGTACTCGAAGTTGGGCTCATGCGGGGGATCGCAGGGCTCGCACTGGAACTCCTTGTGCTGGCCGTGGAACTCGGTGAAGCTCACGGGGTTCCACTCCGCGATGAACTGGGTCATGTTCTGGGTCTCGGCCTGGGTCTGGAAGGAGTTGTCCCGGTTCAGGTCGAAGCCGCCGGAGGAGGTACGGGTCACATAGGTACGGCCCTCCACGTTCTCCTCGGGCACGATGAGGAAGAACACGTCGTCCAGCAGGTCGTCCATGTCCACGGTGACGGTCTCCACATTATAATACTTCTCCAGATCCAGCTTGCCGGAGGTGGTCCAGGGGGAGACGGTGCCCGCCTCATCAGTGGCCTTCAGGAAGCCCAGATAGGTGGCGGTGTCGGCCACCAGGTCGGGGACGGCGATGCTGCCCTCCTCGCCGGCAGGGCCCATCTGCTCAGCCAGCTTGGCCTCGCCCTCGGCGGTGAAGCCGGTGAGCTTGTCGTAGTCCATGGTGCCGGTCTCGGAGGCGGCGGCCTCCACCAGCATCCAGGCGAACTTCAGCACGCCGTCAGGGGCAGCCACCTCGTTGGCGTGGACGTTGGAGTAGAGGACGGGGACCTGGTAGTCGCCCAGAGTGCCGTTCTCAATCTTCTGGATGAGACCGGTGGGGTCGCTCTCGGCCTCGGCCTTGATCTCCTGCCACTTGTCCACCGCGGCCTTGTCCTTGGCCACGATGAGGTAGGGCATGTCCAGGCTCTCCATGCCGTTGTCGCCCTGGCTGGAGCCCATGGACTCCTTCACCACGTAGAGGTCGGTGTTCTCCTCGGCGTAGTCCACCAGCGCGTCGATGCTGTCATAAATCTCCTGCATGGTGTTGAAGTCGTCGTAGGGGGTGATCTTGATGCCCTCCACGGCGCCCAGCACGGTGCCGTCAGCGGCGGTGGCGGTCAGGTCGTACCAGCCGCACAGATCCAGGTAGGTGCCGCCGTTGGTCTGGAAGCCCCGCAGGTTGTTGGGCAGATCGGCGAACAGATCGTAGTAGTAGTCGGTGGCGAAGGTCAGCTTCAGGTAGACCTGGCCGTCCTGGGTGACCGCCTCGGTCTTGATGTCGGTGAACAGGTTGCCCTCACCGTCCCGCAGCTTCCAGGTGTCCAAGGCACCGCCCTGGGTGTGGTTGGGGTACAGCTCGGGGTCCACATAGCCGGACGCCTCGTCGTAGTCCAGGGACCACACCACCGTCTCGGCGGCGGCCTTGGCCTCTTCCTCGGTCATGTCCACAGGGAGCATGGCCTGGAAGGTACGGGCATCACACAGGCTGATGTAGTTTTCCCCGCCGTCGCCCGTGGTGTTCTCAAACGGAACCGCGGGAGCGGGGTCGGCGCCCTCGGCAGCGGCCGCCGGCAGGACACTCAGGGACAGCAGGAGCGCGCCCGCTGTCACCAGTGACAGCGCGTTCCCAAGGAACTTGTGCTTCTTCATGCTCATCACCATTCTCTTTCCTTTGAATACAGAATGAATAATATCCGCACACCTCGAATATTATTGAAAATAATAGCACCAAACCCTGGAATCGTCAAGTATAAAAATACATAAAATACGTCCTCCACTTGTATTTATTCTCTGTTTCTCAATACCGAGAGGATTATCTGAATATATATTTATTTATTTTAGTACGATACATAATCAAAGAGAAAGTGCTATAGACAAATAGACGGCCGAGGCAGCTGCCTCGGCCGTTTGTATATTTTTTCTCCGGTACAGGGTCACACTCTCACCGGCACGAAGCAGGGGACTCTCTTTCCACCTTAATCAAAGTAGCGGATCAGAGCCTGGGTGCCCAGATTTTCCATCCCTCGGTCGGCCAAAACCTGATACATGTTGAGCACCTGGTTCGTGACCGGAAGTTCGGTGTGAACTGCACGGCTCTCCTCCTCCGCAATGGAGAGGTCCTTGATGAAGTGCTTCACAAAAAATCCGGGGGCAAAGTCCTGGGCCAGGATTCTGGGGGCGGTATTGCTCATCTGCCAGCTGCCCGCCGCACCGGTGCTGATGGTGTCCAGCAGGGTCTGGAGGTCCAACCCGTGTTTTTGGGCGTAGGTCAGGGCCTCGGCCAGGCCGGCCATGACCCCCGCCAGAGCGATCTGGTTGGCCATTTTGGTGTGCTGGCCAAATCCCGCCGGGCCCTCGTAGCGGATGTTGCTCCCCATGGCCTCAAAGAGGGGGAGGCAGGCTTCAAAATCGGCCCGCTCTCCACCCACCATGATGGCAAGGGTACCGTTTTTGGCTCCGGTGTCTCCACCGCTCACCGGTGCGTCCAGGGCGTGCAACCCCTGTTCCCGGGCCCGGTCGGCGATCCGTTTGCTGAGTTGAGGGCTGGTGGTGGTCATATCGATGACGTAGCCGCCTGGCACCATGGCATTCAGGATGCCATTCTCTCCAAAGTACACGTCCTCCACATCCTTGGGGTAGCCCACCATGGTGATGACAGCCTCGGAGGTTCCAGCGCAGGCGGCGGGGCTGTCGGCCCACCGGACTCCCTCACCCAGCAGATCCGTCACCTTTTCCTTGGTCCGGGTGTAGATGGTCACCTCAAAGCCGTGGGACACCAGATTCCGGACCATCCCATGTCCCATCACGCCCACACCTACAAATCCGACTTTTTTCACCGTCTGTCCCCCCTGTCAGCAGCCGGCGTCGTCCCAGAGGGCGCGATAGAGGACCTTCAGATCCTCCTCCGTAGGTGTCCGGCGGGTATTGGAGGGACTGCCGCTGGCCATGGCATCCTCGGCCATCTTGTCAATGGCGGCAAAGAAGGCGGTCCGATCCAGGCCATACTCGGCGGGTGTAGGGATCTTCAGCTTGTGCAGCAGCTCGCTGACCGCCGCCGCAAAGGCGGATGCGCCCTCCTCATCGCTCATCCCGTCCTGGTAGACGCCAATGGCCTTGGCCAGGTCACAGAATCGCTCCGGCGCTCCGGGCAGGGCAAAGCGGAGGCAGGTGTCCAGCAGCATGGCGTTGGAAAGCCCGTGGGCCACATGGAAGAGGGCGCCGATGGGGCGGCTCATTCCGTGGACGATGGTCACCGATGCGTTGGAGAAGGCGATACCGGCCTCCAGAGACGCGATGGCCATCTCCTCCCGGGCCTTTCCGTCGGAGCCGCACTCGTAAGCCCGGTACAGGTTGCCGAAAATTCGCTTTACGGCGCTGAGGGCGAACATGTCCGACATGGAGAAGGCCTTGGTGCTGGTATAGGCTTCCACGGCGTGGCACAGGGCGTCCACGCCGGTGGAGGCCGTCACCGACGGCGGCGCCGTCATGGTGAACTGGGGGTCCACGATGGCCATGCGCACCATCAGGGCGGGGTCCTTGATCATCATTTTGACCTGGGTGTGCAGATTGGTGATGATGGTGACACTGGTGGCCTCACTGCCGGTGCCCGCCGTGGTGGGGATGGCGCAGGTGGGCGGCATGGGGTTGACCAGAGCCTTTCCCACATAGTCGCAGATACTGCCGCCGTTGGCCACCACCGCCGCGATGGCCTTCATGGAGTCGATGGGGCTGCCGCCGCCGATGGCCATGAGGAAGTCGCACCCGCTCTCCTGATAGACCGCTACGCCGCGGTCGATCATCTCGTGGTTGGGCTCGCCGGTGATGCCATCATAGATCGCGTGCCCGATCCCCATAGAGTCCAGCATACCGGTCACCTTGTCGGTATTGCCCAGCTTGACCATCATGGGGTCCGTCACGATGAGCGCTTTCTTTCCGAACGCGGGGAGCTCCGCGCCGGCCAGCTGCAGCGCCCCCTCACCGGCTACGATGCGGTTCGGAATGGTAAAAATATTCGCCATGGTTATCCCGTTCCTTTCTGATATAATCTGATTTCGGACTCCCATTCTGCCATATGCCCGGGAGTCTCTGCTTCTGACACCGTCTGAACTTACTTCTGATCAAGCACTCCCAGGTCCTCCAGCAGCCCCCGCAGGACCTCCAGCTTCTCCGGCTTGCAGCCGGTGATGGGAGCCACAGGCCGGCCCACCTCGAAGCCCATGAGGTTCAGGGCGTCCTTGGTCACCGCCGGCCAGCTGGCCATACCGAAGGAGAGGCGGAAAGGCGCCAGCTTGTACTGGTCGGCCAGAGCGCCCTGCCAGTCCCCCTGCTGGACTTTGTTGTAGAGGTCCACCAGAAGGGCGGGAGCCACGTTGGCGGTGGCGGCCACGCTGCCGCTGCCGCCATGGGTGAGGTTAGCGAAGATCAGCATGTCCCGGCCGCACAGAACGTCAAAATCCATATCCGCGGTGCGGCGGATATAGTCCATCATCAGGCCCAGATCGCCGCTGCTGTCCTTTACCGCGGCCACATTGGGGATCGCCGCCAGCCGCTCCACCACCTTGGCGGAAATATTCACATGGGTGCGATCGGGGTTGTTGTAGAGGGTCACGGGCAGATCCGTGGACTCCGCGATGGCCCGGTAATGCTGATAGATCTCCTCCTCGTTGGGGGTGATCATCATGGGGGTGAGCACGCTCACCAGGTCGGCTCCGGCCTCCTTGGCCATGGCCACCATGCGGATGGCCTCCTTGGTGCCGATCCCATAGGCGCCTGCCATGACGGGCACTCTGCCGTGGATATGGTCCACGGTGATCTCGATGGCCCGACGCTTCTCTTCCTCGCGCAGGCCGTAAAATTCCCCCGTACTGCTGAGAATGAAGACGCCGTGGCACCCGTTGTCCACCGTGTAATCCAGCAGATGCCGCAGAGCTTTTTCGTTGACCCGCTCGTCCTCGTCAACGGGCGTGACCAGTGCTGGAATAATCCCTTTTACCGCCATAATTTCAACCTCCTGAAACTAGATTGGGAAATCGTCTGTTGTACCGGCGCCTATGCGCCGTCCTCCCCGCTGCCGAGCTGGAGGAGGATCTTCTGCGCCGTGTTGCGCAGGTGGGGGAGCAGCCGCTGCATCTCATCCAGGCCGAACTCGTTGGAGGCCCCGCTGACGCTGATGGCGGCGCGCACACCGCCGTCCAGCCCCAGAATGGGGACGGCCACACAGTTGTACCCGTGGATGCACTCCTCCATGTCGGTACCGTAGCCCTGGAGGGCCGTCTTTTCCAGCTCCGCCAGATAGGTCTCCCGGTCTGTGATGGTGGAGAAGGTAAAACGCCTGGGTCCCGCTCCCTCAAACATGGGTTCGGCCTGTTCGGGAGTGGCGCACAGGAGCACCTTGCCCAGCGCGGTACAGTGGGCGGGACGGCGCATGCCCGCGTGGTAATAGCCCCTGGAACCCTCCTCTCCCTCGGCCCGGCACAGATAGACCACCTCTGTCCCGTCCAGAACCGCCAGGTTCACATTCTTGCGCAGCAGCAGGGCCAACTGCTCCAGATAGGGCATGCTCAGCCGCCGCAGCGACATGGACTGGAGCACCACGCCCTCCATCCGCAGCACCTCCTGCCAGCCCAGGCAGTAATAGCCACCCTCCTGGAGGATGAATCCCTGTTCCCGCATGGTGGCCAGGAGACGGCTGGCCGTGGCTTGGTTGATCCCGGTGCGCTGGCTGATGTCCTTCAGACGCAGGCGGGGCGTCTGCTGGGTGAAAACGCGCAGGATCTGCAGGGCCTTTGCCACGCTCTGGTTCGGGCTGCCTGCCTGGGCAGAATCCTTGGGCTTCAACTCTGTGTCCCCCTTTTTATTTCATTCTTTGAAATTCAATTTCATATATTGTGGCTGCATTATAGAATCTGAGGGAATGGTTGTCAAGTCCCGATTTGACCTTGCGCGCGGAAAAAACATCGTGGTATGATAGTACAAAACTTTTACAGCTATGCCAATTGGGAGGGGAGCCAGATGGTACGCATCGCTCTTTTATTTCCACAAAAAGGATTTTTTGAGGCAGCCTTTGAAACCTTCGCCGAGCACAATCAGTTCCAGCACGATTTTGAGACTGTCACGGAGGAGTATGTGCTGGAGGAGGTAGTCACACCGGGAAACCAGTTTGATCCCGACGTGATCGGCACCTATGACGTGGTGATCTCCCGTGGAATCACGGCGGAGCTGTTCCGGCAGCAGTTCCAGCAGCCGCCCCTGGTGGAGATCCCGGTGGCCGGGAACGACCTTGTCCGCAGCATGGAGCAGCTCCGGCGCCAGGTAGGGGACAAGCTTATCGCCATTGTGGGCGCCCACAATATGCTCTATGGCGCTGAGGAGCTGGCCGAGATCGTAGGGATGCGGGTGCGCTGCTATGAGCGGCACTCCAACTCAGACTGGGCTTCCGCGGTGGACGAAGCCCTCGCCGACGGCTGTGAGGCCCTGCTGGGCGGCGTGGAGACCTGTGCCTATGCCCAGCGCCGTGGACTTCCCTGCGCTCTGCTCCGCACGGGAAAGGAGGCTCTCTGGCAGGCCTACACCGAGGCCAAAAAAATGGTGCAGGTCCAGATGATCGAACAGCGCAAGTCCCTGCGCCTGCGCACCATCTTCGACTACACCTACGAGGGCATTCTGGAGATCGGGGTGGACGGCACCCTGATGTCCTTCAACCATACGGCCTGCTCCACGCTGGGCCTGTCCCCCTCAGACGAGGGAAGATCCGCCGCCGCCTGTATCCCGGCCGGTCCTTTTCAGGAACTGCTCCTGAGCACCCGCACCTGCGAAAATACCCTGGTGCCCTATGGCCCTCTAAAGCTGGCGGTGAGCAAATCCAGGCTGGAAAACAAGGGGCAGGTGTGGGGTTACATCATCACCTTTCAGGACGTCACCCGGCTGCAGCAGATGGAAAAAAGCATCCGGAAGCAGCTCCACGCCCACGGGTATGAGGCCAAGCATACCTTCACCGATATTCTGGGCGGCAGCCCTCAGCTCCGCCGGGTCATTGCGTTGGCCAAGCAGTACGCCGGCACCGACCTGGATGTGCTGATCACCGGCCCATCCGGCACCGGAAAGGAGCTCTTTGCCCAGAGCATCCACAACCAGAGCGCCCGGCGAAACCAGCCCTTTGTGGCCATCAATTGCGCCGCACTCCATGAAAATCTCCTGGAGAGCGAACTCTTCGGCTATGTGGAGGGCGCCTTTACCGGCGCCGTCAAGGGCGGAAAAACCGGACTGTTCGAGCAGGCCCACGGCGGCACCATCTTCCTGGACGAGGTGGCCGAGATCAGTACCGCGTTGCAGTGCAAGCTGCTTCGGGTGCTGCAGGAGCGTGAGATCATGCGCCTGGGGGACAACCGCATCATTCCCATCGACATCCGGGTCATAGCCGCTACCAATAAAAATCTGTTCCAATATGTGAAAGAGGGCCGGTTCCGTGAAGACCTGTATTATCGGCTGGACGTGCTGCGGGTCCAACTGCCCTCCCTCAATGAGCGCTCCGGCGACATCCCCATATTGGCCCAGCACTTCATTGACACCTACGCCTCCCACTATCAGCCGGGCGCCGGCGCCATGCAGCTCACCGAGGACGCCTGCGCCCTTCTGGAGCAGATCCACTGGCACGGGAACATCCGGCAGCTGAAGAATATCTGCCTGAGGACCGTGGTGACCTGCCGGCAGCGCAACATCGGCGCCCGTGCGCTGGCGGAGGTGCTGGATGACGCCGGCGTGGACCGGGTGCCGGACGCCTCCGCATCACTTTCGGAGACCGGCGGCGGTACGGCCGACACCCCGCCCGCCGCTGAGAGTGAGGCACAGCGAATCCGTCACGCCCTGGAGCGCTGCGGATACCGGCGGGAGGCGGCTGCCGCACTGCTGGGCATCAGCCGCTCCACGCTGTGGAAGAAAATGAAAGCCCTTCAGATAAATGAAAAGTAGGACCCCGGTGCAAAACGTTTTGTCTTGTTTAAAACAAATCGTTTTACATGAAACGTTTGTTTTTGGCTGCCCCCATGCCTCGGCGGCATGTGGGCGGCCTGTTTTTTTGTCCGGATTTGTTTGTAGAATCGGGTCGAATCCGGGGGGCTCATTCCCTTTTCATGTCGAATTCCCCAGCAGCCAGAAATTTGGCATATGTTTTGCTCTGATAGAGGGCGTCATCCGGCAACGGCAATGTACCGGTGACCATTCCAAACAAAGCAAATGGAATCGAGGGAGGAAACATGAACGACAAACCTTATCGAAGCCGAGTTGTGGTGGAGGGCCCGGAGCACGCGGGAAACCGCGCCCATCTGAAATGTGTGGGTCTCCTGGAGGACGAGCTGGACCGCCCCTTCATCGGTGTCGTCAACACATTCAACGAGATGAATCCCGGACACATCCATCTGCGCTCCGTGGCCCAGGCGGTCAAGGAGGGCGTCATCCGGGAGGGCGGCATCCCCTTTGAGTTCAACACCACCGCCATCTGCGACGGCATCACCCAGGGCAATGTGGGCATGTGCAGCGTGCTGCCCAGCCGGGACGTCATCGTGGACTCCATCGAGCTGACGGTGGAAGCCCAGCAGCTCGACGGCATGGTCATCATCGCCACCTGTGACAAGATCGTACCGGCTGCCATGATGGCGGCCGGCCGTCTGAACATCCCCTGCGTGATCGTGCCCGGCGGTCCCATGCTGCCCGGCAAGTACCGGGGCCAGGAGCTGGCCATCCACCAGATCCGGGAGGCCAGCGCCCAGATCACCGCCGGCGGCATGAGTGAGTCCGAGCTCAAGGAGATGGAGGAGGCCATTTGTCCCTCTGCCGGCGGCTGCTCCATGCTGGGTACCGCCAACACCATGTCCTGCCTGGCAGAGGCTCTTGGCCTGACGGTGCCCGGCGCCGCCACCACCCACGCCGTATACTCCCGCAAGCTGCGGGAGGCCAAGCTCTCCGGTATCACTGTGGTGAAGCAGGTGAAGGAGGGCCTCCGTCCCAGAGACATCATCAAGGAAAACAACTTCAAAAATATGCTGCGCGTCAACATGGCCATCGGCGGCTCCACCAACACCTGCCTCCACATCCCGGCCATCGCGGCGGAATTCGGATACAGGATCACCCCCGAGGACTTTGAGCAGGCCAGCCGCACCACCCCCCACCTGGTCAATGTGAAGCCTTCCGGAAAGTACTCCATGCTCCAGTTTGATGAGGCGGGCGGTGTTCCGGCCGTAATCCAGACTCTGGGAGAAAAGTTCCTGGACATGACGGCCATGACCGTCAACGGCATCCCTATCGGCGACTACCCGGTCCACAACCATTCGGAGTATTCCGACGTCATCACCACACCCGAGCATCCCCTGCACGAGCAGGGCAGCATCGCCATTCTGAAGGGCAATCTGGCACCGGAGGGCGCGGTCTGCAAGCAGAGCGCCGTATGTGAGCAGATGCGGGTCCACACCGGCCCGGCCCGGATCTTCGACTCTCAGGAAGAGGCCATCACGGCCATGCAGCACAACCAGCTCAAGAAGGGCGATGTGGTGGTCATCCGCTATGAGGGCCCCAAGGGCGGACCCGGCATGCGGGAGATGCACGCGGCCATGACCACCCTGGTGGGTCTGGGTCTCTCAGACTCCACCGCCCTCATCACCGACGGCCGTTTCTCCGGCGCCACCCGGGGTCCGTGCGTCGGGCATATCTCTCCGGAAGCCGCAGTGGGCGGCCCCATCGGCCTGCTGAAGGACGGCGATATGATCCACATCGACATCAACAGCCGTGAGATCTCCGTAGACGTCTCCGAAGAGGAGTTCGCACGGCGTCGGGCACAGTGGAAGCCCAAGCCCACCCAGGGCCACGGCAAATATCTCACCCGATACAGCAATCTGGTGGGCAGCGTCTGGGAGGGTGCCCAGCTGGCCGTGGATTTTGACCGGATCGACAAGAAATAATAAGGAGGAGACATTATGTTGGGTATCATCGGTATCGTAGTCGCGCTGGCCCTGCTTATCTTTCTCATCTTCAAGGGCTGGCACATGGGCGTTGTGGCCCTCATTTCCTCTCTGGTCATTGTTCTGACCAGCGGCATGGACATCTGGCCCGCCTTCGCGGAAAGCTTTGCTGTCTCTTTTAAAGACTTCGCCGGCACCTGGTTCCTGATGTTCACCCTGGGCGCCATTTTTGGCAAGATCATGGAGGACAGCGGCGCCTCCGTCTCCATTGCCAACGCCATCGTCCGGGCGGTCGGCAAGAAGAGGGTCATCCTGATCGTGCTGCTTACCACCCTGGTCCTCTCCTACGGCGGCATCGGCGTGTTTATCATTGCCTTTACCATGTATCCCATCTGCATGGCCCTCTTCAAGGAGGCCGATCTGCCCAAGTCCATCTTCCCCGGACTGCTGCTGGCCATCCCCGCCACCATCACCATGAGCTTTGCCCCCGGCGTGCCCGCAGTGCAGAACATGATTCCCACCGAGACCTTCGGTACTACCATCTACGCCGCTCCTGTCATCGGTACTGTCACCTCCGTGGCCATCTTTGTGATGGACTATGCGTTCTACACCTGGGCCGCCAAGCGCTGTGCGGCGAAGGGTGAGCACTTTGTGGCCGGTCCTGACGACCACATCATCGATCTCAATGACTCCGAAGCTGTAAAGAACCTCCCCAGCCCTCTGGCCTCCTTCCTGCCCATCATCGTGCTCATCGGGTCCATCTTCATCTTCATGCAGCTGGTCTCCGTCTCCAACTACGCCGTGGTCCTGGGCATGGTCCTCGCCATCGTCCTCGCCCTCATCCTCTTCCACGACCGCCTGAAGATCCGGGACGCCATGGGCGCCGGCATGAACAGCGGTCTCAACGCCCTGATGGTCACCTCCATGATCATGGGCTTCGGCGGCGTGGTGCAGGCCTCTCCCGCCTTCCAGTCCTGTGTGAACTGGCTGCTGAGCCTCCAGATGAACCCCATCCTGATGGCCTTCTTCTCCATCAACGTGATCTGCATGATCACTGGCTCCTCCTCCGGCGGCCTGAACATCTTCCTGAACACTCTGGGCGACTACATGCTCTCCACCGGCATCAACCCCCAAATCCTGCACCGTCTGTGCTGCGCGGCTTCCGCCGGTCTGGACGCCATGCCTCATGCCTCCGGCGTTGTGCTGGCCAACTCCGTGGCCAAGACCGAGATGAAGAACACCTACAAGTACACCTTCGTCTCCCAGTGCATCATCCCCATCATCGCATTCTGGCTTGGTACCCTTCTGTACTCTCTGGGCCTGTGCTGATTGATTTTCTCCCGGACTCCGCAGCACAGCTGTTGCCCGGAGCCCGGGAGAACCCCATTTGGAAAGGAAGATCTTCATGACCAAACTGGATTGCGTCATCAAAAACGGCCATGTTGTGGACCCGGCCCGCGGCCTGGACGGCATTGCAGACATCGCCATCGTCAGCAACAAGATCGTGGATATGCCGTTGGAGTATGAGGCCCTCCGGACCGTTGACGCCTCAGGTTGTTATGTATTTCCGGGTTTGATCGACTTTCACACCCATGTGTTTCGTGCGGGCAGCGGCGTAAGCGTCCGCCCGGACTATCTGCTGGCTACCGGGGTGACCGCCACTGTGGACGCCGGTACCGCCGGCTGCTCCAACTTTGAGGCATTTTTCTCCAGCACAGTGGTCCCCAGTCAGGTACGTATTAAAAGTTATCTCAATATGTACGGCTCCGGTCAGACGGACTACAACATCATTGAAAAGTTTGACGTGCCCGAATTCCGCCCCCAGGCCATCCGCCGGTTGGTGGAGAAATACCGGGACAACATCCTGGGCCTCAAGATCCGTATGAGTGAGGGCGTGGCTGTCAACATGGCGGCCATGGACTATACCATGGAGCTGGCTGATGAGCTGGGCATCGGTGTATGCGTACACGTGAGCCGGCCCCTGGTCCCCCTGGATGAGATCGTCAGCCGTCTGCGCCCGGGAGACATCTACTGCCACGTGTATCAGAATGTGGGCATCGACAACATCTTTGACAAGGCTACGGGCAAAGTAAAACAGTCCATGCTGGACGCCCGGGCCCGCGGTGTCATTTTTGACGCGGCCAACGGCAAAATGAACTTCAATATCAACACCTGCAAGGAGGCTGTCTCCCAGGGATTCTGGCCCGATGTGATCTCCAGCGACTGGCTGAGCGACAAATATAATTTCTCGCCCTACACCAAAAACCTCATGTTCATCGTCACCAAATACCTTCAACTGGGCATGCCGCTGGATCAGGCTCTGGCCACAGTTACCTCTACCCCTGCCCGGCTGATGCATATGCAGGGCAAGATCGGGACCCTGGCCCCTGGGGCCTACGCAGATGTCTCCATCTTCAAGGTGATCGACAAGAAAGTCCGCCACCTGGACTTTGACGGCACACCTTTTGAAACGGACAAGCTGTTTATTCCCCAGATGGTCATCAGCGACGGTGAGTTTGCCTTCTGTCAGGCCGACTTTGCGCTCATCTGAACTCATACGTCCAGCCAAACCTTTTTGTGTACGGACAAATAAAATACAGCCGCTTCGGCACTCGGACCGAGTGCCGGAGCGGCTGTTTGTATGTCTTACCTTATATTATTTACCCCTCCGCCGCAGAAGTGCAGGGCAGCTGCCGCCCTGTGTGGTCGATGGTGTAGTCGGTGTTGTAGGTCCCGGGGAGGATGAGCTCTGACACCGGCACCAGGGTGTAGCCGTCCTTCAGCAGGGCCTCGATGATGCCGGGCAGGGCCTCCGGGGTGTGGAGGGCCGCGTTGTGGAAGAGGATGATGGACCCGGGCTGCACCTTGGAGGTGACACGCTGGGTGATCTCACCCGCCGACAGGTCCTTCCAGTCCAGGCTGTCCACGTCCCACTGGATGGGCTCGATGCCCAGGGCCCGGACGGCGGTGATGACCTTGTCGTCGTACTCGCCGTAGGGGGGACGGAAGAGGGTAGGCCGCACCCCGGTGACCGCCTCGATCTTGTCGGCGCAGGCGGTGACGTCGGCCTGGATCTCCTCCCGGCTGAGCTGGGACATGTGGGGGTGGGTGTCGGAGTGGTCCATGACCTCATGTCCCGCGTCGGAGAGGGCCTTGACCGACTCGGGGTATTTGTCCACCCACTCGCCCACCACGAAGAAGGTGGCCTTCACGTCGTATTTGCCCAGAATGTCGATGAGCTGCTGGGTGTCCTCGTTGCCCCAGGCGGCGTCGAAGGTGAGAGAGGCCACCTTCTGGTCCCGGGCCACACAGTAGATGGGCAGCTGCCGGGTGGTGGCCGACGCCCCCACGATAGCCGGGTGGTTCACCACGTAAAGCATGGCCGCCGCCGCCAGCAGGCACAGTCCCACCGTAAAGACCCGCCGCCGGATCAGGTACAGTTTCATTCCATACGCCTCCTTATTGGTCCCCCAAAACGGGGTGTCTCGCACAGTTCCACTATATGACGCCCGGTCCGGCCTCATGTGCCGGACCACATCTGACGCTCCTCCCGAAAGAGACACAGTAAATTTGTAGGATTTTCACCAGAAGTAAACAGTCACATAAAATAATTCATACGTATTTTATAAAAATAATTTGTAACCGTTTTTTGGTTGTATTCCGGGGCCGGAATTCGCTATAATCACGGAGCTGCCCAGGGCCGGATCGCACCGGCCCGGGACAACACCGTGATAGGAGAAAGAAAAGAGATGAACAGATCGAACCACCTTCGCAGAGCCGTTTCCGGGCTATTGAGCCTGGCCCTGACTGGCTCTTTCTGTACCGTCGGATACCCCGCCGCCCTGGCCCACGGGGCGGAGACCGCCGCCTCCGGCTCCTCCGGCGCCACCGGCTCCATCGCCCTCACCGTCCGCTTCGACCTGCCCCAGCTGGCCGCCGAGGTGGCCGGCCGGGACCTGCGTCTGGCCCTGACCGGCGGCGGCAGAGAGGTCACCGTCTCCCTGCCTGACGGCGCCGCCGCCGGCGCCGACGGCCTGGCCGTATCCGTGGAGGCCCAGAACGTCCAGGGCGTCCCCCTCACCACCGAGCGCCGGATCGGCTACTACCAGGTGACCCTGGACGGCCTGCCCACCGGAGACTACACCATGACTCTGACCGGCCGGGGCTATGCCGCCTGCACCACCCGGGTGGAGCTGGAGGACTACTCCCGGCACGTGCTCCTGAGCACCGGCAACGGCAGCTTCGCCCTGGGCGATGTGGACGGCGACGGCGCCGTCACAGCCGCCGACCGGGACGCCATGGACGCCCACCTGGGGCAGACCGGCGACCTGGCCACCTACGACCTCAACGGCGACGGGGTGGTGGACGTCACCGACCTCTCCTACATCAACAAGCTGGTGGGGGTGGAGGGCGAGCCTCAGATCCTCTCCACCGCCGCCATCGTACGCACCACCGTGGAGGAGGGGTCTGTGAACCTCAGCGGCGGCACCGCCGACGACCTCTTCACCGGCGGGAACACCGTCACCCTGGCTCCCGCCCAGGGAAAAAGTGAGCTCTCCCTTCCCATCACCCTGGACAAGGCCACCGAGATGAGCGAGATCTCCATCACCACCCCCGTCTCCGAGGGCGCCATCCAGGCGGGCTCCGCCCTGGTGGAGCTGGAGGACGGCAGCACCATGACCGTCCCCTTCGACATCTCCGCCCCCGCCGGGGTCCACGCCACCGGCCGCACCGCCGGGCAGAGCGTCATCTCCATCAACCTGGGCAAGAAGGTGGCGGTGAAGAAGGTGACCATCACCGTCACCAAGGTGGAGGGCCAGACCGGCGAGACCCCGGAGTTTGCCGCCGTGACCCAGATCCAGTTCCTCAAGGACATCGTCTCCGACGCCATTCAGGCCGACACCCAGGTGAAGGGCCTGACCGCCGCCGCCGGCGACGGGGAGGTGAAGCTGGTGTGGGACAGCGTGAAGAACGTCACCGGCTACACCGTCTCCTACGGTCAGGACCGGAACAACCTGAGCCAGAGCCTGTGGGTGAGCACCAATAAGGCCACCCTCTCTGGGCTGAAGAACAACCAGACCTACTACTTCCAGGTGACCGCCGCCAGCGACGGCTGGACCGGCACCCCCTCGGCGGTGATCTCCGCCGTGCCCGTCCCCGCCAACGCCCCCGGCGCACCCTCCAACCTGGTGGTGGAGGGTGCCGACACCGCCCTGCGCCTGACCTGGGGCTCCACCAAGGACGCCACCTACTACCAGGTGTTCTACCGTGAGAAGGGGGAGAGCGACTTCCGGCGCTGGGGCAGCGACACCGCCTCCACCGGCGCGGTCATCACCGGCCTCACCAACGGCACCGAGTACGAGGTGGCGGTGAAGGCGGGCAACCTCCGGGGCGTAGGACCGCTCTCCGCCGTGGCCCTGGGCACCCCTGAGCGGGAGTCCTTCTCCCTGCCCGAACTGCCCGCCGACGGCCGCATCGACAGCGGGTCCATCACCTCCATCGTCATGAAGGACCCCTCCAACGTGGACAAGGGCCTGTGCCCCAACTTCGACGTCACCACCCACCTCACCGACGGCGACCCCAACACCTACTGGGTGGCCCGGCACTACTCCCCCTCCAGCGCCATCACCTACACCTTTGACGGCGCCTACGACATGAACTATGTGCTGGTGGTGCCCTACCTGGACGCCAAGCACAAAAAGTGCATCAAGGCCTTCAACGTGACGGCCCGAGACCAGGAGGGCGAGGTGCTCTACTCCGCCGAGGCCCTCCCGGCCAGCGGTCTCATCGACGGCGGCTATGTGGCCCTGGCCTTCCCTGAGCTCAAGGGGGTCCACAGCCTCACCATCGGCCTCAACGAGGTGGAGGGCGGCGGCGCCCGGGTGAGCATCTCCGAGATCGCCTTCTACAAGAGCAACACCCTCAGCGACGACATCGCCGCCCTCTTTGACAACGGCTCCTTCACCGCCCTGAAGGGCTCCGTGGAGCAGAGTGACATCACCGCCCTGCGGGAGCGGCTGAGCGTCCTGAGCAGCTTCTACCTGGACCGCGCCCGGCTGAAGGACGAGCTGGACCTGGCCCAGGCCCTGCTGGAGCACAAGGACAACGCCCTGGCCCTGGTGAAGAACGACTTCCAGAGCCGCTCGGCCTCCGCCGCCGGGGACAAGGCCGCCGGTCAGACCGCCAGCGCCCTCCAGCCCCTGGGCATCACCGCCAAGGCGGGCGCCACCGTGGCCATCTACGCCGACCTGCCCGGCGACAAGCCCGTCTATGTGGTGCCCACCCAGTTCTACGGTGAGTCCGGCGTGTGGAAGGGCAGCCCCATCGAGCTGAAGAACGGCCGCAACTACCTCACCATCGAGACCATTGGCAGCCTGAAGGACACCCGGGGCGGCGTGCTCTACCTGACCTACGCCGGCGACCATCCCGAGGACATCCAGATCCAGATCCGCAATGCCGCCAACGTCTGGCAGATGCCGGTGCTGGAGCTGTCCGGCTGGTACGACCTGGACGAGGGCGGCCGCAAGGATGCCATCCGGACCTATGTCCAGGCCCTGGAGGCCTATGTCTCCGGCCTCACCGGCACCGCCCTCACCACCGACGTCCGCAACGCCACCGAGATCTCCACCCCCAGCGTCCTCCTGTCCCTGCCCGCCGACCAGGTCCTGGCCGGTCTGAAGGGCGTGAACCACGACGAAAACGCCATGGTGGAGACCATGTACCAGAACGTGCTGGCCTGGGAGGAGGAGCTCTTCGTGGCCAACCAGGTCCAGGGCATCATCGACAGCACCGCCGACCTGAGCACCTACCGCTATCCCATGACCACCCGTCAGAACATCCGCTATATGCGCATGTTCGCCGGCGCCTTCATGTACGCCGCCGGGGCGCACATCGGCGTGGAGTACGGCTCCACCGCCGCCCTGGTCCAGGGCCGTCCCGCCGACCAGACCGCCGGAGCGCCGGAAAACGGCCTCTTCGGCTGGGGCATCGCCCACGAGATCGGCCACAACATGGACAAGCTGGGCAAGGCCGAGTGCACCAACAACCTCTACTCCCTGGCCGCCCAGGCCTGGGACGGGGAGGCCATGACCCTCTCCACCCGGCTCACCGCCGACGGCCGCTGGGCGGACATCTTCAATAAGGTGGCCCAGGGCCGTCCCGGCGCCGCCAACAACGTCTTTGTCCAGCTGGGCATGTACTGGCAGCTCCACCTAGCCTATGATGAGGCCGGGGAGCCCATGGCCTTCTACAACCGGTTCTTCCAGCTGTGGAAGTCCGGCGCGTACAGCGGCTACGGCTACGACGAGCGCTTCGCCCTCATCGCCGCCCAGGCGGCCGACCGGGACCTGACCGAGTTCTTCACCCGCTGGGGCATGACCCTCAGCCCCGCTGTGAAGGCCAAGCTGGCCGACTACTCCGCCGAGGAGCGGGCCATCTGGTATCTCAATGACGCCTCCCGGAACCACCGTCTGGAGAGCGGCTCCGCCGCCCACGGCGAGGCCGACCTCACCGCCTCCGTGGACGGCTCCCAGGTGACCCTGCACATCACCCACACCGACAGCGGCGAGATCCTGGGCTACGAGATCCGCCGGAACGGCACCGCCATCGGCTTCACCACCGGGGACGTCTATGTGGACGACCTGGGCGCCGCCAACAACCTGACCTACACCTACTCCGTGGTACCCGTGGACAAGCTGGGCAACCCGGGCGCCGAGGCGGAGGCCCAGGAGGTCCGGGTGGCCTACGACAACACCATCGACCCCGGCCTCTATGACCTGGAGCGCTCCGGCGACACCGTCACCATCACCATGAAGGGCGGCGCCCTGCCCGTCACCGGTCTCAAGGTCACCGGCACCGATCTCAGCGGCCATTACACCGTGAAGGTGAAGGCCGACGCCCAGGCGGAGGACTGGACCGACGCCAAGGAGGGCACCCTGTCCGGCGACACCGTGGTGGCCTACTTCACCAAGCCGGGCGCCGCCCCCTCCGACACCCGCATCTGGACCTATGACGCCGCCGTGCTGGAGCTTTCCGGCATCCCGGAGGAGGCCCACGTGGAGCTGCTGGACTACCCCGGCGACCGGGTGGACTTCTACGACGGCGCCGCCGTGGGCATCCTGTCCCACGACTACCACTACGGCGACGGCGAGGTGGTCGAGGCCGGCACGCTGGTCATCCTGGGCACCTGCCGGGGCGACCCCGTCTACAACTACGTGGAGGTGGAGGCGGTGTACAGCACCACCGCCGAGGCCGGCAGCGTCACCACCATCACCCGGCCCATGAACGGCTACGGCCTGCTCCTGGCCGAGATCCCCGCCGACGGGGCGGTCAGCGACACCAGCGACGGCTTCTTCCTCTTCGTGCCCGACCTGGCGGCCGAAAAGGCCCTCAACGCCCAGAGCGGCGTCACCGACGACTACCCCCTGGAGATCCGGGTCAACTTCTACCGCACCGACGTGCCCGGCGACACCAGCAGCAAGCGGCTCACCAGCCGCACCCTGTGGCTGCCCTTCCCCGACGGCGGGGACGGCACCACCGAAGACCCGGGCTCCCTGCCCCGCATCGAACTCAAGAGCGACAACAGTCAGGAGGATACATGACCATGCCCCGCAGAACTTCCCTTCTCTCCGTCCTGCTGGTCCTGGCCATGGCGGCCGCCGCCCTCACCCCCTGGGCGGCCGCCGCCGGACCGGCGCTGGTGACCTCCGCCCAGGAGAGCACCAGCCAGGCGGTGGGCTTCACCGGCCTGCCCGACGGCTGCCAGAGCCTGCAGGCCACCTTTACCCTCTCCCAGTCCGGCGCCCACTACGACTTTGCCCCCGACGGTGCCCTGGCCGCCCTGCCCGGCGTCCACGCCACCCACCGGCAGGAGGGGGACCGGGTGACGGTCTACGTCACCCTCCGCACCGGCACCCTCACCGAAAACGGCAGCCTCACCCTGGGCACCCTCTCCACCGCCAACACCCCCTTTACCGTCACCGGCTGCACCGTGGACAAGCTGCTGGGGACCGACAGCGGTGAGCTGAGCACCGGCTCCGGCGGCCAGCAGAGCGGCGGCGGCTCCGGCAGCAGTGCGGAGGACCGCTGGTCCATCCGGGTGGAGCGCCCGACGGGGGGCACCCTCACCGCCAGCCCCACCCAGGCCGCCAGCGGCCGGACCGTCACCCTCACCGCCGTGTCCGACCAGGGCTATGTCCTGAAGGAGGTGACCGCCGTCACCGCCGCCGGCAAGTCCCTCTCCCTCACCGACAAGAAGGACGGCACCTACACCTTTACCATGCCCGCCTCCCATGTCACCATCTCCGCCGTCTTTGTCTCTGAGGCCGCGCCGGAAGGGGAGGGGGAGGCGGCCCTGCCCTTCACCGACGTGGCCTCCGGCGACTGGTACGCCCAGGCGGTGGCCTACGTCTACCGGCAGGGCCTCATGAGCGGCACCGCCCAGGACCGGTTCTCCCCGGACCTCACCACCAGCCGGGCCATGATCGTCACCATCCTCCACCGACTGGCGGGGAGCCCCGCCGTCACCGGCGGCGCCGCCTTCACCGACGTGGCGTCCGGCGACTGGTACGCCGGCGGCGTGGCCTGGGCCAGCGCCAACGGCATCGTCACCGGCTACGGTGACGGCCGCTTCGGCCCCAACGACCCCATCACCCGGGAGCAGCTGGCCGCCATCCTCCACCGCTACGCCGGCTTCTCCGGACAGAGCACCGCCGGCCGGGCCGACCTGAGCGGCTACACCGACGCCGGCCAGGTCTCGGCCTACGCCGCCGACGCCATGGGCTGGGCGGTGGACCGTGGGCTCATCACCGGCGTCAGCGCCCACACCCTGGTCCCCGGCGGCTCCGCCACCCGGGCCCAGGCCGCCACCATCCTCATGCGTTTCTGTCAGGCGGCGCAGAACTGAACCCTCAGCGCAAAGAAAGGCTCCCGCCCCGGTCCTTTG
>CAUBHZ010000003.1 GCA_958435885.1 uncultured Intestinimonas sp.
CGCCTCCAGCATCCCCTCCTCGGAGAGATAGAGCACCGTGGCCGAGAGCTCCGCCTTCAGCCGCCCCTGGTCACCGTCCCGCTCCGCCTCAACCTGGCCCACGTGGATATGGACATCACAGACCTCCCGCACCGGGGATGCCGTCTCCAGCAGCTCCCGGGCGGTGATCCGACGCTCCCCGTGCTCCAGCAGCCGGGTCAGTGTATAGTTCCGGCGCTGGACCGTCAGGTCGTAGGCCGTGCTGTAGATGTCGGCCAGAAGGGTCACCTGGCGCTCCTCCCGGACCACCGCCTGGGCCAGCATGCCCAGGGCCACCGACATCATCCGGCCCTCATCCCCGTCCAGGGTGCAATCGATCCCGGTCAGGACCACCGACAAGGTACAGTCGGCCTCCTCCCCTACGCCGCTCACCTCCATGATCTGGGAGAAGGGCAGGGTGAAGTCGGCGCCGCACAGCCCGCCGCCGGGCTCCCGGTACACCAGCCGCAGTCCGGCCTCACCCTTGAAGATGAGCTTGTTGCCGATGAGCTTGGACTCTCCGCACACCAGATCTACCCGGCTTTTCAGGATCTCTGCCGCCGGCGGCCGGGTGGCGGACAGGCTCAGGTCGTCCGAAAATGTAAAGGATTTTTCCTCTACGCCTACGATAAGACAAGCGGTCTGAGGTTCCTCCAGGGTCTGGATGCCGTTTTGCTCCTGCCCGTCCACGCCGTCGCAGAAACTGGCGGTCTGTGGGGCGTAGGCCTGGACTGCCATGGCCAGGCTCACCCGCACCAGCACCTTTCTGGGGTTGAGGCTCCGGGCATCCGCCCACATCACCCGAGGCTCCGCCGACAGCCGGCACTGCCGGATGAGGCCCGGCGCCTCGGCGGTACAGGTGAAGGGGATGCTGACGGTGATCCGCCGCACCCCCTCACCGCCCTCCGCCTCATAGAGAACGGCGCACCGGGCCGTCCCGGTCACCTCCGCTTTGCCCTCCTGGGCCTCCTTGTTCCCCAGACACACCGCCGCCTCCGTGTCCACGATGCGCAGGATGTCCGGACAGGCGTCTGGGACGATGCTCTCCAGCGTCTCCTCCTGGAAAAGCGTGGTATTCAAAACGGTATCGTAGCAGTTGAGTTGGGTGGTCTTCAGTTCCAGCTCCATAGCGTTCCTCTCCTTGTAGCGTTTCTACAGGGAGCATATGTACAAGGTTTCCGGGCTATGCCATTTTTTCAGCGCAGGCCGAACAGAGCCTTCAGCACGCCCCGCAGGTATTTGGGGGACCGGACCACGACGATCTTCATAGAAAAACGCCTCCTTCCACGTAGACTGGCACCGCTGTTACCAGTATACGCAGAAGGAGGCGTGATGTGTGTCTCAGCCCTTTCCGTGCTTTTCCAGCTCCCATTCCCGCAGGTCCTTGACCTGCTCCCACAGCCTGACGTAGCTGGCATGCCGGCTGGACATGATCTTTCCTTCTTCTAGGGCGGCAAGCACTGCACAGCCCTTTTCCTTTACATGTGAACAGCCTACGAACTGACATTCGCCCAAATAGGGCCGGAACTCCCGAAAGGCCCGCTCCAGCTCCTCCTTCCGAAGCAGCTCCATGCGCTCCGTGTCAAAGGAGGAGAAGCCGGGGGTATCGGCCACCACGGCGTCCGCCCCCAGGCGGTAGAGCTCCACATGCCGGGTGGTGTGGCGGCCGCGACCCAGCTTTTCGCTGACCTCTCCCACCTGAAGATGGAAGCCAGGCGAGAGGGCGTTGAGGATGCTGGACTTGCCCACGCCGGAATTTCCTGTGAAGGCAGATACCTTTCCAGATATTGCGGCTCTAAGATCTTCGATACCCTCCCCCGTCTCGGCACTGACCCGGAGAGTGGGAAAACCGGCGGCGGTGTAGATCTCATAGAGCTCATCGGCGGGTGCCAGGTCACACTTGTTGATACAGATGAGGCAGTCGCAGCCATCCTTGCTGTCGGCGATGGCGGTCACCCGGTCGATGAGGAAAGGGTCGGTGACAGGAATGGCTCCGGAGGCGATGATGACCAGTTGGTCGATGTTGGCCACGGCGGGGCGCTGGAACTCATTTTTCCGGGGCAGGATCTCGTCCAGGGCCCCGGTGCCCTCGGGAAGGCGGGTAAATCTCACCCGGTCTCCCACCAGGGGCGTGATCTTCTGATGGCGGAACTTCCCTCGCGCCCGGCAGGAGATCAGCTCCCCGCTGCCGTCATCCACATAGTAGAAGCCGCTGAGGGCTTTGCGGATCAGTCCGGTCCCTTCGCTCATCCCGCCTTCACATCCCCGGTATCAAAGTCGATCTCGATGCTGTGGTCCTTTTCGCCATTGATATAGATGTCATATTTCTGCTTCCCTTTTCCGGTGATATTGAAAACAACGCTTTTAACCATCAGGGGGACCTGCCAGGTCTGGTCGTAACCGGAGCCATTGATCCGCACCGTGACGATCTCATCCGGATCGCCCTCCGGAAGTATCACCGTATACTGCTTTGTTTTCACTTCCGGGTCCACGCTGGGCGTGGGCGATGTGCTGGGAGCCGGCTCCTCCGGAGCCGGGCTCTCCACGCTGGGCTGTTCCTCAGAGCTGCCGGAGCCGTTGCTCACCTGGAGGGTGACCGTGGTTCCCTCCTCCACCTGGGTGGTAGCGGGGATGCTCTGGAGGAGCACCGTATCCCTGGGCTTGTCGCTGTCAATATAAACTGGGTTTACCACCAGCCCCAGGCCCTCCTTACCCTCCAGCAGCTCCCTTGCATCGGACAGTGACATGCCCTCCACCATGAGCATGGTGCGCTGGGCCACATCGGGACCCTGACTCACAAAGATCTCGATCATGGTGTCAGGCTGGAGGGCGCTGTCCGCCAGAGGAACTGTGCGAGTCACGTTGTCCTTGGTGATCTCATCGGAGGCCTCGTAGCTCATGGTGATATTGGCCTTGGAGATCCCCAGGTCCAACAGGGCCTGCTGGGCCTCCCGGTAATCCTTGTTCACCAGGTCGGGCATATAGACGGGCTCCTCACCGGCGCTGGTGGTCACGGTGATGGTGAGATCCTCTCCGGAAACCTGCTGCCTGGCCTCCGGCTCCTGAGAGACGATCTTGCCCGGCTCCAGACTGCTGGATACCGAGCCGCCCTCCACAATCTCAAAGATTCCCTGGACCTTTGGATCGGACATGGCCTCCTCCACCGTCATGCCATAGAGGTTGGGGACGGTGTGGCGGTTGTCGGACTGGAAACTGTTGCTGAAGAAGACCACCCACAGCAATACGCCAATCCCGATGATAAAAACCAAGATAGAGGCCACGGCCAAGGGGACCGACATACTGGCGCGCTGCCGTTTTCTAGGCCGTTCGGACGGAGTACGCACTCCATCTTCCTCCCGGTCCCGGCGGCGCATGGAGGCAGTGTCCCCGCTTCTGCGGCGGCTCCCCGTTCCAATGACCTGGGTGGGCTCGTCTGTCACGTCCGGCGTGGCAAAGAGCTTGTCCGGATCATACTCCAGATCGATGCTGGGGTCCTTCCGGAACTCCTCCAGATCATAGAGCATGTCGTCGGCATTGCGGTAACGGTTCTCCACCTTGGGTGCCATAGCCTTCATGGTGATGGCCTCCAGAGCCTCCGGGATGTCGGGGTTGAGCTCCCGTGGCGGCAGAGGGATGGAGTTGATGTGCTGGATGGCCACCGACACCGGCGTATCCCCCTCGAAGGGCAGCCGGCCGGTGAGCATCTCATAGAGCACCACACCGGCGGAGTAGATGTCGCTGCGGCCGTCGATCCGGCTGCCTCTGGCCTGTTCGGGTGAGATATCGTGGACGGACCCCAGGGCCTCCTGGGTCAGGGTGCTCTGGGCGGCGGAAGCCAGCCGGGCGATGCCGAAATCGGTGACCTTGATGCTGCCGTCCCGCAGAACCATGATGTTCTGGGGCTTGATATCCCGGTGGATGATGCCCCGCCCATGGGCGTGGGAGAGGGCCTTCATGATCTGGGTGATGAAGTGGAGGGACTCCTTCCAGCTCAGGGGTCCTCCCTTCCGCTGCATATACTGCTTGAGGGTGATGCCGTCGATGAGCTCCATGACGATGTACTCCACCTGCTCGGAGCGGCTCACGTCGTACACCGCCATGATGTTGGGGTGGGAGAGCATGGCCACGGCCTGGGACTCATCGTGGAACCGGCGGCGGAACTCCGCGTCCTTGGCCAGATCGTCCTTGAGGATCTTGATCGCCACCAGCCGGTTGAGCCGGTGGTCTCGTCCCTTGAACACCACCGCCATGCCGCCGGTACCGATCCGCTCCAGGATCTCATATCGGTTGTCCAGCAATTTCCCTATGTATTGATCCATAATGGGGGTATCCTCCTTGTTACATCTGAAGCAGGACCGCGGTCACGTTGTCCGGCGCACCTCTGGACAGGGCAATGTCCAGCAGCCGCCGACAGCAGTCCTCCGCAGGGCCGCCGTGGAGGACCTCATAGAGGAGTTCCTGATCGGAGACCACATTGCTCAGGCCGTCGGAGCAGAGGAGCAGCGCGTCGCCCGGCTCCATGGGCTGGCGGAAGAGATCGGCCCGAAGCTTGGATTCCGCACCCAGCGCCCGGGTGATGAGGTTCTTCTGAGGATGCTGCCTGGCCTGTTCCGGGGTGATCTGCCCCCGGGCCACTAGATCCTCCACTACCGAGTGATCCCGGGTCACCTTGGTGATCCCGTCCGGCTGCACCAGATAGCACCGGCTGTCACCGATGTTCAGGATGTACGCCTGGCTGCCGATGACCAGCGCGGCCACCATGGTGGTGCCCATGCCCCGGCAGTCGGCGTCCACGCTGGCCCGGAAATGGACGGCGCCGTTGGCCTGCTCCGCCGCGAAATGGAGGAGGGCCTCCGGCTCGTTCCGCCATTGCTCCGGCGGTTGGGCTTTGGCCGTCTCCAGGAAGGTCTCCACCGCCAGCTGGCTGGCCACGTTGCCCGCCTTGGCGCCGCCCATGCCGTCACAGACGATGCCCAGCGCCATATCCTCGGCAAGGAGCTCAATGTGGTAGTCGTCCTGGTTTTGCTGACGGACCACACCCACATCCGTGATGCCCCATATGTTCATATCGAATCAGTCCTTTCGCCCATCCGGCCAGACCTTGTCTGCCGGCGACTCAGATCCCTCGCCCATGGCCTTCCGCCGCAGCTGACCGCAGGAGGCATCGATGTCGCCCCCCAGCTTCCGCCGCACCGTGACGGTGATGCCCTGACGCTCCAGGCGGCGCTGGAACTCCGCCACACGGCGGCTGGGCTTCAGGGGACTCTCCTTCACCTCGTTGAGGGGAATGAGGTTCACATGTCCCGGCGTTCCCTTCAGATGCCGCGCCAGAAGGTCGGCCTGGGCATCGCTGTCGTTGACCCCGTCGATCATGGCGTACTCATAAGAGATACGCCGGCCGGTGGTCTCGAAATACCGGCGGCAGGTGTCGAAGAGCTTCTCCACTCCGATCCCCCGATTTACCGGCATGATTTTGCTCCGGGTCTCGTCGTCCGGCGCATGGAGGGAGACCGACAAGGTCAATTGTAACCGATGCTCCGCCAGTTTGTCAATTTTCTCCGTGAGACCGCAGGTGGACAGGGAGATGTGGCGCATGCCGATGTTGAGCCCGTCCGGGTGGTTCACCAGCTCCAGGAAGCGCAGCACGGTATCAAAATTGTCCAGCGGCTCACCGATGCCCATGAGAACGATGTTTGAGATGGGTACACCCGCGTCCAGCTGAGTGAACAGGACCTGATCGATCATCTCAGAAGGTGTCAAGTCTCTGACCTTGCCCCCCAGTGTG
Source organism: uncultured Intestinimonas sp. (assembly GCA_958435885.1). Next base: position 5,804 of record CAUBHZ010000003.1, read on the forward strand.
GAGGCACAGAAGGCGCAGCCCATCCGGCAGCCCACCTGAGAGGAGATACATACAGTATTCCCATGGTGGTAGCGCATCAAAACCGTCTCGATGCAATTTCCGTCCAGGAGCCGCCAGAGGTATTTGATGGTACCGTCCTGGGCGGAGACCTGCTTGCGGGCCACCTCCGGGTGGGTGATCACACACTGGGCGCTCAGCCGCTCCCGCAAAGACTTGGAGAGATTGGTCATCTCGTCAAAGGAGGTCGCCCCCCGCTGGAGCCAGGTAAAGATCTGCTTGGCCCGGAAACCGGGCTCCCCCTGCTCCTTGAGCCAGACGCCCAGCTCCTCCTGAGTCATGGATTTGATGTCGATCATGTCATGCTCCCCCGCCGCCCTTTCGGCGGCATCTGTCCGTATTTTGAGGCGGTCAGGCGTCATCCGCCCTTCTCCTCAGCTTCGCGAAGAAAAATCCATCGGTGCCGTGCCGCTGGGGCCACAGAGTGACCATGCCCGACCGCACCTCTCCCACCGGTCCCGGGAGGGTAAAGCCCTCCAGAGTGTACTCCGGATGGCGCTCCAGGAAGGCGGTCACGATGTTCTCATTCTCCGGGCTCTGTAAAGTACATGTACAGTACAGTAATACGCCTCCAGGCTTTACATAGGTGGAGACGTTCTCCAAAATGGCCGCCTGCACGGCGGGGAGCCCGGTCAGGGGAGCCGGGTCCTTATAGCGGATATCCGGTTTCTTCCGAATGATACCCAGTCCGGAGCAGGGCACATCGGCCATCACCAGGTCGAAAGCCCCCTCCCACTCAGCCCGGTGGGCCTTGCCGTCCTGGACGGCGGAGGTGAGACAGGTGATCCCCAACCGCTTCGCTCCGGCATCGATCAGGGCCTTCTTGTGGGCATGGATATCGCAGGAGACCAGCTTGCCCTCATCCCCCATGGCAATGGCGGCGGCAAAGGACTTGCCGCCAGGCGCGGCGCAGGCGTCCAGCACTGCCATTCCGGGCTTGGGCTCCGCCGCCAGCACTGCTAGCCGGGCACCGGCATCCTGGATGTAGATGCGCCCCTCCCGGAAAGCCGTAAGATTCTCCAGATCGCCGCCGCCGGTGAGGGTCAGACAGTCGGGCAGCCAGGGGTGGAGCTCCGCCTGGGCGCCCTCCTCCCGCAGAGAGGCCCGCACCTCCTCTGTATTTCCTCGAAGACGGTTGACCTGGGCCACCGTAGGCGGCTCACCGTTGTCCAGGGCCAGAAGGCGCTCCGCCTCTACCGAGCCCAGCGCCTCCAGAAAGGTCTTTACCAACCACTCAGGGTGACTGTAACGTACGGAGAGGTAAGAAACCGGGTCCTCCTCCGGGATGGTGGGCAGACGGTCGATGTTACGGGCCATGGAGCGGAGGATGCCGTTCACCAGGCCCGGGCTTCTGGGATTTTTGCTGTGCCGCTTCACCAGGTCCACCGACTCGTTGACGGCGGCGCTCACCGGCACCCGGGTGAGAAAGGCCATCTGGTAAGCCCCCAGCCGCAGGGCGTTGAGGACTTTGTTCTCCATCCGCTCCGGCCTCACCGTGGAGAATTTTCCGATATAGAAGTCCAGCAGCAGCCGGTTCTGGAGCACACCAAAACACAGCCGGGTGGCCAGTGCGGCGTCCCGGCTGTCCAGGCCGGCGGCCCGGATATTCTTTTTCAGCGACAGATCCGACCAGGCGCCTTGCCGGTCGCAGGCGGACAGGGTCAGCAGCGCCACCTCCCGGGCATTGCCGGCCATAGGATCACTCCCTCTCTCCTACTCTTTACAGCTTTTCGCCCGCTGTCAGGGGATGGCCGCGGAGGAAATCCGCCGCCGCCATCCGTTTTTTCCCATCAGGCTGAAGCTCTTTGATCCGCAGCAGAGTTCCGCCGCCGCAGGCCATGACGACTCCTGTCTTTCCTGCCTCCGCGACTGTGCCGGGAGCCAGATCCGTTGTATCGTCAATAATGTCAGTTGAAAATACTTTACATCTGATCCTGCCAAATTCCGCCGTGGCACAGGGCCAGGGCAGCAATCCGCGGACCTGGTCATGGAGGGCCTGTGCCCCTTTGGACCAGTCCATGGGGGAAAGCTCCCGGCTGAGCATGGGGGCGTAGGTGGAGACCGCAGCGTCCTGCGGTGTCCGGGGTGCCTCCCCCCTGGCCAGCAGGTCCACCGCCTCCACCAGCAGCTTGCCGCCCAGTTCCGCCAGGCGGGCAAACAGTTCGGGTGCCGTCTCATCGGGGCCGATGGCGGTCTCTCCCTGAAGAATCATATCGCCGGCGTCCAGCTCCGGCGCCATGTGCATGATGGTGACACCGGTGGTCTTGTCCCCGTTGAGGATGGCCCAGTTGATGGGGGCCGCTCCGCGGTACTTGGGAAGCAGCGAGGAGTGGACATTGATGCAGCCATAGGCGGGATAGTCCAGAATGTCGGAGGGCAGGATTCGGCCGTAGGCCGCCACCACGATAAGCTCCGGCGCCAGGTCCCGGATATAGCCCATGGCCTCCCCGTCCTTCATCTTCAGGGGCTGGAACACCGGGAGATCATGTGCAATGGCATATTCCTTTACAGGGCTTGCCTGGAGCTTCATTCCACGGTTTTTAGGCTTGTCGGGCTGGGTGAAGACACCGCACACCTCGTGACCGGCCTCCAGGAGGGCGGCCAGAGAGGCCACGGCGAAATCAGGGGTGCCCATGAAGAGGATGCGCACGGTCACTCCTCCTCCTCATACATCTCGTCCAGCTCCTTCTGGGTATAGAGCCGGTCGGTGAGTTCGGTGAAAATGTGGCCTTCCAGGTGGTCCAGCTCATGACAGAAGCAGCGGGCCACGATGGCCTCCCCCTCTGTTTCGAACCAGTTGCCGTTCCGGTCCTGGGCCTTGACCCGGACCTTCATGGGCCGCTCCACGGTGCCCCACTTGCCGGGGACGCTGAGGCAGCCCTCCCAGCCGTCCTGGATCTCCTCGGAACGCCAGATGATCTCCGGATTCACCAGCTCCAGCATCTGCTCCTGGGCGTCCACCACGATGACGCACCGGCGCAGGATGCCCACCTGGGGAGCGGCCAGACCGGCGCCGCCGGCATCGGCCAGGGTTTCTTTGAGGTCATCCAGCAGGTCCCAAAGCCGCTGGTCAAAGTTGGTGACCGGACGGCAGACCTTGTGCAGTGCGGGGTCTTTGTCGGTCAGGATCTTTCTCAGTGCCATAGTTGTTTCCTCCTAATCGTATGGGTTCACATCGGCAAACACCGAAACGCCCCGGATCTCACGGTCATCGGCGGCGGCCTGGAGCAGGCCGGCAATGAGCTGCCGGACCTCCCTGGTATTCTGGCAGAGCAGGGTCAGCCGATAGCGGTAGCGGTTGTTCACCTTGGCCACTGCCGCCGGGGCGGGTCCCAGCAGGCGCGGCCGCGTATCGTAGTCGCTCCAGGCCGCCGCCCAGCTCTCCAGGCTGCGCCGGAGCTTTTGGCATTTTCTGAGCACGGCGGACTCGTCGGTACCCGAGGCGATGAGAACAAAGACATCCCGGAAGGGCGGGTAGTCCATGAGCCGCCGCAGGTCGATCTCCTGGGCGTAGAAACGGTCGTAGTCCTGGACGGCGGCGCAGCGGATGACGTCGTTGTCCGGCGTATAGGTCTGGATCACCGCCCGGCCGGTCTTTTCTCCCCGGCCAGCCCGGCCCACCACCTGGGTGAGGAGGGAAAAGGTCCGCTCCGAGGCCCGGAAGCTGTCCACATAGAGGGCCAGATCGGCGGCCACCACTCCCACCAGGGTCACATTCTCGAAGTCCAGGCCCTTGGCCACCATCTGGGTGCCCACCAGAATGGGCACTTTTTTCCGCTGAAAGCGGTCCAGCAGCTTCTGGTGTCCATCGGCAGCTGACACAGTGTCGGCGTCCATCCGGAGGATCTCCACCCCGGGAAAAAGCTCCTCCAGCTCACTCTGGACCTTCTGGGTACCGGCGCCGATGAAGTTCAGGGTGCCGCCGCACACCGGGCAGGCCTCCGGCAGGGGCTCGGAGTGGCCGCAATAGTGGCACATGAGCCGGTGGTTGGCCGAGTGGTAAGTGAGGTGGACCGAGCACCGGGGACACACCGGCACCTCGCCGCACTCCCCACAGGACACCATGCGGCTGGCCCCACGGCGGTTGAGGAACAGAATGGACTGCTCCCCCCGCTCCAGGTTGGCCTCCAGCTCCCGGCGCAGCAGGGAACCGATGCTGGTCCCGTTGCCGGAGCGGAGCTCCTCCTTCATGTCCGAAATATAGACGGCGGGCAGGGCCCGCTCATTATATCGTTTGGTCAGGGTCACCAGGTGGTAGACCCCAGTCCTGGCCAGATACATGGTCTCCACCGACGGGGTGGCTGACCCCAGCACCAGCAGACCTCCCGCTTTTGCGCAGCGGTATTTGGCGATCTCCCGGGCGTGATACCGGGGGGTGTTTTCCGACTTGTAGCTCCCCTCCTGCTCCTCATCCAGAATGAGGAGGCCCAGGTTCTCCAGGGGGGCAAAGACAGCGGAACGGGTGCCCAGGGCCACCCGTGCCTTCCCGGAGCGTAGGCGCTTCCACTCGTCATAGCGCTCTCCGGCCCGGAGGGAGCTGTGGAGCACGGCCACATCGCTGCCGAAGTGGGCGGTGAAGATCCGCAGAAGCTGCGGGGTGAGGGCGATCTCGGGGACCAGGACCATGGCGGTCTGTCCCCGGTCCAGGGCCGCCCGGATGAGGCGGAGGTAGACCTGGGTCTTTCCGCTGCCCGTCACACCAGAGAGAAGGGCCACAGCGGGCTCCGTGGACCGGCATAGGCCGTCCAACGTCTGAAAGGCGGCCTCCTGCTCCCCGTTGAGCACCGGCGGAGGCGCTGCGGGAGCATCTGCCACCTCGTGTCCTCCCCGAAAGACCTCCCGCTCCTCCAGCGTGACCAGCCCGCTTTTGACCAGGGATTTGATGGTGGGGCCGGAGGCGCCGGTGAAATAGCAGATCTCCTTGACGCTGGCGCTGCCCACGGTGCTCAGGAGCTCCACCACGGCGTACCGCAGGGGGGCACTCCGGCGTCTGGGGGTTACATGGGCCATGGCCTCCTCCGCCGGCACGGCCAGGGAGGCCACTTTTTCCCGCTTGTCCCCCACCCCCCGCTGGGCGCTGGTCTCCAGGGTGAGCACGCCCTGCTCAGTGAGCAGCTACAAGGCGGGAGCGGGATCGGCAGTACCCAGAGCGGCGTGGATCTGCCCCAGCTCGGCGGAGCCGCCGCAGGCCCAGATGAGGTCCAGGATCTGTGCGGCCCGGCGGGAGCGTCCCGCCGCGGCGTAGGAGGCCTCCCGGTCCACACCGGAGGCGATGTGATAGCTGTCCCGGATGGAGAACCACAACCCCGCCGGCAGCATGGCCCGAGCGGCGTCGTACACAGTGCAGAAATACCGCTCCCGCATCCACAGACACAGCTTCAGGCTCTGTTTGTCCAGCACAGGGGCGTCGTCCAGAACGGCAAACACCTCTTTGAGCCGCTTTCCCTCCGGCAGCTCGCCGGACAGGGCCAGCACGATGCCCTCGGTGCGCTTATTTCCCCGGCCGAAGGGCACCAGCACCCGGACTCCGGGGACCGCCCGGCCCTCCAGCTCTGCCGGGACCAGATAGTCGTAGGGCCTGTCGATGGCATAGGCGGCCGCCGCCAGGGCTATTTTTGCGATGACCGCCCCATCCACCGCTGCTCTCTCCTTCCGTCACAGAAAAGGCAAGCGCCGGGGGCTGTTCGCCCGTCCGGCACTTCCGTCACGCCTGGGGATGCGTCGTCCGGCACCCCCGGACGCAGGTCAAGCCTGGGGCTGAGGGGGCAGGCTCAGATCCACCTTGCCCTCGGCGATCTCACGGATCGCAATGCTCACAGGCTTATCGTTGAGCGGGTAGCCGCCCTCTTCGGCATCGGCGGCGATCTGGCGGGCCCGGTGGGCCACCACATTCACCAGTTGATAGCGGCTGGGCACCTGCGCCAGCAGGTCCTTCATAGCGGGATAGAGCATCATAACAGATCCAACTCCTTTATTTGCTGCATAGAATATCCGGAACCATGTCCGGTATGGACACTGGGTGGGAGATCCTCAAATCCCCTCCACCAGGTGCATGCGATTTCGGGTCCGGCAGTCCTCCGCCGTCAGGATGGCGATGATCTCAGCGGCGGCCTCAGAGACCTTGTCGTTGACCACCAGATAGTCGTAATTGGGAATCTGGGCGTATTCCTCCCGGGCCTTGGTGAGGCGTCCGGCGATGACCTCCTCGCTGTCGGTGTTGCGTCCCCGCAGGCGGCGGGAGAGCTCCTCAAAGGAGGGGGGAATGATGAAGATGAGCACCGCATCGGGGCATTTGGCCCGGACCTTGGCCGCGCCCTGGACCTCAATGTCCAGCAGTACGTCGATCCCGGCGTCCAGCTTCTCCTGGATGACCTTCAGGGAGGTGCCGTAATAGTTGCCTACGTACTCCGCGTGCTCCAGCAGTTCGCCCCGGGCGATCATGCCCTCGAACTCCTCCCGGTCCACAAAGTTGTAGTTAACACCGTCCGCCTCCCCTACCCGGGGCTTCCGGGTGGTGAAGGAAACGGAAAAATGAATGTCCTGCCGCTGACCCAGCAGCTCGGCGATCACCGTGCTCTTCCCCACGCCGGAGGGTCCGGACAGAACGATCAGTTCGCCGTGGGCCTTTTTCTTGAGTGCCATCAGTCCTCTGCCTCCTCTTCCTCATCCTCCGCCGCCGGCTCACCGCCGGCGAAACGTCCGGCCACCTTCTCCGGCTGGATGGCCGAGAGTACGATGTGGTCGCTGTCCATGACCAGCACCGCCCGGGTGCGCCGGCCAAAGGTGGCGTCGATGAGGACGCCCCGCTCCCTGGCCTCCTGGACCATGCGCTTGATGGGAGCGGACTCCGGGCTCACCACCGCGATGAGCCGGCCCGCTGAAACCATATTGCCAAAGCCGATATTGATGAGCTTCATGCTGCCGCTTCCTCTCACTCGATGTTCTGAACCTGCTCCCGGATCTTCTCGATCTCCGCCTTGATGTCGATGACGTGGCGGGCAATCTCCAGATCATTGCACTTAGAGCCAATGGTGTTGGCCTCCCGGTTGAACTCCTGGATGAGGAAGTCCAGCTTCCGGCCAATGGGGCCGCCCTGGCTCAGCATGGTCCGGAGCTGGGAGAGATGGCTGCGCAGGCGGACGGTCTCCTCATCCACCGCCACCTTGTCGGCAAAGATGGCCGCCTCGGTGAGGATGCGGCTCTCATCCAGCTGCTGATTCTGGAGGACCTCACGCATTTTGGCCTCCAAACGGGCCCGGTACTCGGCCACCGTCTTGGGACTCTGCTCTTCCACCTGTCCGGTGAGCGTTTCAATGGTATCGGCCCGGGAGAGGATGTCGGCGGAGAGCCGCTCCCCTTCCCGCTCCCGCATGACGGCAAAATCGGCCAGGGCCTGGTCCAGCACCGCGCAGATGTCGGCGGCGGCCTCCTCCACGTTCTCCGGCGCCTTCTCCGTCTGGAGCACATCGGGGAACCGGGCCATCAGGGCCAGATCGGGCAGGCCCAGAAGCTGATAGGTGTCCTTGAGCTCCTTCAGCGCCGCCACATAGCCGGCCGCCACCGGATGGTTTACCTTGACGGTGACCGCGTCGGCACCCGCGCTGTCCATGGTGACGAAAACGTCTACCTTTCCCCGGGAAATGGCGTTCTGGACGCGGCTCTTCATGGCGTCCTCGGCAAAAATATAGGCTCGGGGCATCTTGATGTTGCAGTCCAGATACCGGTTGTTCACCGAGCGGACCTCCACCACGATGGAGCGTCCGTGAAGCACGGCCTCTCCCCTGCCATAGCCAGTCATACTGCGGACCAAGGGTGGTCTCCCCTTTCTTCTCTCTTCTGTAATTCCGGTCAGCCGCCCCGGCTCCGACGCATGGGCCGGTCCACCCGGGCGACTTAAAAAGCGATGAGCTTGCTGAAGCCGTAATCGTAGACCAGGAACACCACGTTCCCGGCGGGATAGAGGAGCCAGCCCAGCTCCCCGGCCTGGGGCATTCCCCACAGGAAGACGCCCCGGAACCCAAACCACAGCACGGTGAGGGCGGCATTGAAAAAGGCCAGCTTCACTACCAGCTCCAGGGGCAGCCGGCGCAGACGCTCGGCGGCCCATTTCACCAGCGGGTAGAGGCCGAAAAAGATCAGGTAAAGCAGCCCGCAGCCCTTACCGGGCAGCAGGACCAGAGCCAGCACCGAGGTACCGGCCCAGCACAGCCCGCCCGCCGCCGGGCCGGCGGAGATGACGGCGGCGGCCGGCATCAGTCCGGCCACGGCCACCAGGCCGATCCGTCCCCAGGGCGCCAGGGCAGCCGCCCACAGCACCACCAGGGAGAGGGCCGTCAGCATGGCCGCCAGGGCCAGCTTTCCGGCATAGGGTGTCCGTCCTCTCATCTCAGTTTCCGCACCCGCCGCACAGGCAGTTGAGACACAGGAGGGTGGTACAGCAGTCACAGGAATCCATACCGCCTGCGGTATAGCCGTAAGGCCGGTAGGCCTGTCCACCCTGGCGCATCATGTTGTAGGCCTGCCGGTACTCCAGGTTGCCGGGGTCCATGTTGCAGGCCATCTGGTACTGCTGCATGGCCTCATCCAGCCAGCCCTTCCGGTAGGCGATGGAGCCCATGAGGAAGTGCCACTCGGCATCCTGACCCGGCACCGACTGGAGCAGCTGCTCCGCCTGGGCCAGATTGCCCAGATTGATGGCCTGCCGGGCCCGGGCGTAAACCGAAGCCCCGCCGGACTGGCTCTGCCGCTGGTAGCCGCTCTGCTGCTGATAGCCGCTCTGGTACCCTCCGCTGCTCCGGCCGGAGCGCTGCTTGGTGATGGCGTCATAGGCCTCGTTGATGGCCTTCATCTTCTCCTCGGCCAGATCAGCCAGCGGATTGTTCTGATAGTTGTCGGGATGATATTTCCGGGCCAGCTCCCGGTAGGCCCGCTTGACTTCCTCGTCGCTGGCATCCGGGCTGACACCCAGCACGCTGTAAGGATCGTTCATAGCTTGTTCTCCCTGTTTTCTTTCTTGCGCCGCCGCCACTGTCCGGTGAAGACGGCCTCCTCCACCATGGGAAGCCCCAGGCACAGGATATTCATGATGACGCCGTTCCACGGGCCGGCGTCTGTGAGGTTGCAGGCGGACACTGCCAGGTTCAGCGAGTGGCGCAGCGTCAGGCGGACCTCCTCCCGGTGGACCTCCGGCCCGTCGGGAAAGCGCAGGAGGAGCGGGTTATAGCTCCCCGACGTCCGATCCTCTTCCAGGTCGTCCCAGGCGTCCACCAGATAGATCCAGCGTCCCACATGGTAGAGCATCTGCTCCACGGCCCGGTCCCGGAGCTCTTCGCCGGTGGCCGGAGCCGCCGCCGATAAGATCCGGGCAAAGGTGTCCGCCGTCCGGTCCAGAGAGGGCGACTTGTCCCGCTCCAGTGTGCGGAGCTCCTCCAAACAGGCTACGGTCCGCCGGTCAAAGTCCGGCCGGCGCAAGGCGGCCTTGCGATAGGCCGGCCGCAGCAGGGCGCTCAGCACCCGCGCGGGCAGGCCGCGGAAAAATCCCTCATCGGCCACGCTGTCCCGCAACTTCCAATAGGTGAGGATGACGCTCTCGTCGGCCGCCGTGTCCAGCCCCGGCCGGGACTGGCAGACCCGTTTCCCCCGGATGGGACAGGCCACACACCGCCGCCGCTCCAACCCCACCGTCTCCCCCGGCTGAGCCAGGACCATGGCCAGAAAGGCGAAATCGTAGTTGAGGAGCAGTCTTGGAAAAAAGCCGTACCGCCGCCCCAGGGTGTGGCACAGGCCGCAGTAAATGCCCTGGTAGGCGTCCAGCTCCCGGACCTTCAGCTCCCCCCGGAGAGGGACCACATAGCCGAACATCAGGCCTCTTTACGGGCCACGATGCGGAACTGGAGGGACTTGCGGCGCTTGACCCGGCGGTCCAGGGCGATGATGAGCAGTACGCTGACGGCAAAGGCGGCGGCGGCGGCCAGGATGCACCAGCCCTGAGTGAGCCCAAAAGCCTGGGCCACCAGATAACCGGCCACCAGCAGCACCATGGGCACCAGGTAGACGAAGGCGATGATACCCATGAGCTGAGAATTCTCTGTCTCCACCACCACCAGCTCGCCCGCCTTGGCGTCCACGGTGTTTTCCGCCAGAGCGGTGACGGTGGGCTGGGCCGCTGTCATGCAGCCGCCGCACTCGGAGCAGTTATGGGCGCACGCGCCCTGCCGGATCACCGCCACCTCGGCGGTGCCGTTGGGAAAGGTCTGTTTGATTTGCGCAGTTTGTGTCATAGCGAAAGACTCTCCTAATTATTGTGACTGGATATTGACCACAACGATGTACCCGCTGCTGCCGGGACTGATCACCCCGCAGCGGCTGTCACCGTCCAAATAGATCTTGGGGGTAAAGGGGAACTGGGCCTGCCGCAGGTTCTGGCCCTCCAGGTCCACCACGACCCGGATCTGATAGCCCTCCACAGTGTCCAGCGCGTCGGCGGGACCACGGACCTTCACCTGGAGGGACTGGGTCACGGCGTCGGCAGTAAAGCCGGACGGCGTATTGATGACGTCGATGTTGGAGGTCTCCACCGTTTTGGTCTCCAGCCCACGGATGGTGACGGTGACGGTGGCCTGCGTGATGCCGCTGTCGTTGCTCAGCTCCGGCGTGAGCTCGATGGGGAAGACAAACTCCTGCTGATCCTGGATCACCTGGGACAGGTCGATCTTGCCCACGGTGATGGTCTTACCCTCCAGGTAGGACACATCGGCCTCGTCACCGGAGACCTGGATGGTGGCAGGCTGGATATCCACCGTCACATAGCGCTCAAAGTTGTCCTCGGTGATGCCGCCGCCGTAGATATACTCCACGCTCAGCGGGACCTCCATGGTCTTGACCACCGGCATGACCACGCTCACCGTGTTCACGTTGGTGGTGAGATCGTCGTCGTCCACCACCTCGCCGTCGGCTGTCATGAGCTGGAAGCCCAGCTCGCCGGTATAGGTCTTGGTGAGTTTGTCACCCGTAATGGTGACCTGGGCGTACTCCACCTGGTTCACCAGCGTCTCAGGACCCTGGACCTTGATGGTGCCCGGCGTGACCTCTACCGGGTTGGCCCGGTAGTTGTTGTCCTCATCCACCGTGCCCTCAAAGACGCCCCGGACCTCCACCGTCTTGGACATGAGCCGGGTGACCGTGACCTGGATGGTCTTCCCCTCCTGGTCCATCACCCGCACACCGGTGGAGGTGAGCGAGGTGAACTCCGGCGTGATGGTACAGTTGAGGTCATAGGTTCCGGGCTCGGTGATTTCGGCCACATTGATGGTGGCGCTGAAATATTCACTGGGGTTGGAGGCCATATTTACCAGCAGGGTCCGATTCCCGCTGACCCGGGCGCTGACCGTAAGCTTGGTATTGGGGTCGATCATCAGGCCCTTGGCGTTCAGGGCCTCCTCCCCCACCACCGTCACCGGAATGTTGCGCACGGTGGACTCACCCACATCGGTCACGCTGGCCGTCACATAGGCCCACAGGCCAAGGGCGATGAGGATGGACAGGATGATATTGAAGACTTTACTTTCCGTGAACTTCTTCCCCATCGTTTTTGTCACCTTTTTTCGACTTGAATAGGGCGGAGAACTTGTTGGAAGAGCCGGAGCTGTCCTCCTTGGGGAGCAGCTCGTTGCGCAGCAGCCGCTCCAGGGTCTCCGGAGCCAGGTGCCGCTTGAGCATGCCGTTGACCGCCACGGAGATGGAGCCGGTCTCCTCTGAGACGATGGCCACCACCGCGTCGGAGTTCTCACTCATGCCGATGCCGGCCCGGTGGCGCATACCCAGGTCCCGGGACAGATTCACATTGCCCGACAGGGGGAGCACGCAGCCCGCCCCCACGATATGTCCGTTCCGGACGATGACGGCGCCGTCGTGGAGGGGCGCTTTGTTCCAGAAGAGGTTTTTGAGAAGCTCTGCCGCCACGGTGGAATCCAGGGCGGTGCCCGTCTTGATGATGTCGTCCAGAGGCACCTTTCGCTCAAAGACCATCAGTGCCCCCACCTTGTCCCTGGAAAGGGAGGCATAGGCCTGGACGGTCTGGGAGATGGCCTCCTCCACCTCCGGGGGAGCCTCCTCCCTGCTGAACACGTCGCCCAGGGTGGTGCTGCCCAGCTGCTCCAGGAAGCGCCGGATCTCCGGCTGGAACACCACGATGAGGGCCAGCATTCCCATCTCCACCATGTGGGAGAGAAAGAAGTGGATGACCCGCAGATTGAGCATGGTGGACGAGGAGAGCACCAGCGCGGCCAGCAGCAGCAGGATGGCCTTGGCCACCTGCGCCGCCCGGCTCCGGCGGACCAGCATCAGGAGCCGGTAGATGATCACCGCGATGATGGTCACGTCCACGATATCGAATATGGAAATGTTAAAGGTCTGGATGTACTGGTACATCCACTGTAAAATATCCGTCATTTCCATTATCTCCCACATCTAAAATGACCCAAGGGCGGGTCCGACGCCCTCCCGCCCATTTCAAATATTATACTGTATCCACCGGCAAATGGCAAGGACCCCGCCCATTAAATTTCCCTGAACTTTACTCAGAAACAGACGAAAAAAAGCGTGCGAGGGCGCGCGGCGGAGAAACCGCGGTCCTCGCACAACGGGACACGCTCAGAGCGCCCGGAGGCGGCTCACCGCCCTGGCCAGGGCGGCGACCTCCCCGGGGCCGTTGAAGGCGGAAAAGCTGACCCGCACAGTCCCTGTCTCCAGGGTACCGGCGGTGCGGTGGGCCAAAGGGGCGCAGTGGAGGCCGGACCGGACGGCGATCCCCTGCCCGGCAAGCCGGGTCCCTGCCTCCTCGCAGTCCATACCCTCCACCCGGAAGGAGACCACGCCCGCCTGATGGGCCAGCCTCGGGGCGGCATAGACGGTGACGCCCTCCAACCGGGAGAGTGCCCGGACGCACTGGACGGCCAGATGCCGCTCGTGCTCCAGGATCTGTGCCGGACCTCTGCGCTCCACGAACCGCAGACCCTCCAGCAGTCCGGCGGCGCCGGGGACGTTGTGGGTGCCCGCCTCCAGCCGGTCGGGCAGGAAGTCGGGCATCTCCTGGAGCATGGAGAGAGACCCGGTCCCTCCCTCCATCAGTGGCCGCGCCGGCTGTGCACACAGCAGAAGGCCGGTGCCCTGGGGTCCATAGAGTCCCTTGTGGCCCGGCATGGCGATAAAAGCGGCGCCCAGTTCCTTCAGGTGTACGGGCAGCGCACCGGCGGACTGGGAGGCGTCCAGGATCAGCGGCACTCCCCGTTCGCGGCACAGGGCGGCGATCCGCTCCACCGGCAGCACGTATCCGAAGACGTTGGAGACATGGGTACAGATGACGCAGGAGACTTCCGGCGTCATCAGCGCATGGAACCGCTCCACCATGGCCTCCGGCTGGAACAGCGGAGCGTCGGCCACCTTTACCGTCACATTGGGGATGGCGGCCAAGGGGCGGGTGACGGCGTTGTGCTCATAGCCGGAGATGAGCACCGTATCCCCGGGAGAGACCAGCGTCTTGATGGCCAGGTTGAGGCCGTGGGTGGCGTTCATGGTGAGCACCACCTGGTCGGGCTCCGGGACGTGAAAGAGCCGGGCGGCGGTCTCCCGGCAGGCAAAAATGGTATCGGCCGCCGCCATGGCGGCAGGGTAGCCGCCCCGGCCGGGGCTGGCCATACGATTGATGGCAACCGCCGCCGCTCTGGCCACCGCCGGCGGCTTCTGGAGGGTGGTGGCGGCAGAGTCCAGGTAGATCATGGCCCCACCTGCCGGTAGCTGCCGTCCGACTCCGCGATATAGATCCCCTTGGGCCGCAGCTCCGCCCGATTGAGCAATACCAGGGCTTGGGCCAGCCGGCGCTCCGACACCTTTACCGCGTACCCGCAGCCCTCCCCCACGATGGATTTGGGTGCCCGGAGGACCACGCCGGTGATCCCTCCCCGCTCCAGCACGGCC
>CAUBHZ010000004.1 GCA_958435885.1 uncultured Intestinimonas sp.
TGATGACCAGCACCACGCCGTAGGGCACCAGCTCCAGAAAACCGATGCGGTCCAGCAGCTCCAGGAAGTGGCCGGAATAGGTCCGCTTGTTGAAATGCCGCTTTTTCTCCGTGTTCCGCTTGGAGAGCCGGGCGGAGAAATAGAGGATGACGCCCAGCTTGGCGGCCTCGGAGGGCTGCCACCGGGGCAGCGGGCCGATGGCCCTGATCCAGCGGTTGGCGCCGCCGCCGCTGGCGCCGATGCCGGGGATCTTCACCATGACGAGCAGGATGATGGAGCCCACCAGGGCGAAGACAGAGAGCCACCGCAGGGTCTGGTAGTTGATCTTGCTCATGAAGTACATGATGACCACGCCGCCGATGGCGAAGAGACCCTGGCGCATAAAGTAGTAGGTGGGATCATCCATGTTGTAGAGGGCGTCGGCGTAGGAGGCCGAGAACATCATGATGACGCCGATGGCGGTGAGCAGCAGCACCAGCATGAGAAAGGGCAGGTCCAGTGGTCCCCGTGCCAGCTGTTCCTCCACGGTGAGGTCGCGTTTGAGTTTTCGGGCCATGGGATCTCCTGCCTTTCAGGGAAAATAGAGGGTTTTAGAAGAGGTGGGCGTCCAGGAAAGCGGCGTACCGGTCGGCCACGCCGGCAAAGGCCAGGGCGCAGAAAATGAGGGACACCAGGGCGAAGACGGCCACCACCTTCTTCTCGCTCCATCCGCACATCTCGAAGTGGTGGTGGAGAGGAGCCATCTTGAAGATGCGCTTGCCGTGGGTGACCTTGAAGTAGGTGACCTGGATGATGTCGGAGAGGGTCTCAGCGATGTAGACGATGCCCACCAGGATGAGGACCAGGGGCATGTCGAAGGCAAAGGCCAGGCCGCACACGGCGCCGCCCAGGAAGAGGGAGCCGGTGTCGCCCATAAAGACCTTGGCGGGATAGTGATTGTAGATGAGGAAGGCACACAGGCCGCCGAAGAGGGCGCCGCCAAAGACGCCCAGGTCGGCCACGCCCCAGTACCAGGCCACGGCGGAGAAGAAGGCGGCCACGGGCAGGGTGACACTGGAGCTCAGGCCGTCCACACCGTCGGTGATGTTGACGGCGTTGACGGTGCCCACCATGACGAAGGCGGCGAAGACCATGTAGACCACCCAGGGCAGCTCAATGGTGACCTGGAGGAAGGGAATATAGAGGTGGGGCGCCAGGTAGCCGAAGTACCGCAGCAGGGCGGTGAAGGCGATGGCGGCGGCCAGCTGGAGGAGGAACTTGGGGCCGGCGGTGAGGCCGGTGTTCTCCCGCTTCTTGACCTTCTCATAGTCGTCCAGGTAGCCGATGACGCCGAAGACCAGGGCGAAGCAGAAGACGAAGAGGGCCCGGAAGTCCCCCCGGAGCAGGTCGGACCAGCCGATGAGCACGATGGTGACCAGAATACCGAAGATGAACATGAGGCCGCCCATGGTGGGGGTGCCCTGCTTGGACATGTGCCAGGTGGGGCCGTCCTCCTTGATGGACTGGCCGGCCTTCATCCGGCGCAGCACGGGAATGAGGAGCTTGCCGGCCACGGCCGACAGCACAAAGGAACAGAGCGCGGCGATCAGAATTCTCATATTTTCAACCTCCTGGGGAAAGTCCCGAAAGGGGATTATATCACGGCCCACGGGAAACCACAATCGGAGAAATCCACAGATTGCGGACATGGGCCCTCATTTTTTCCCGCGCGGCGTCCGCCGGGCGAAGTGAGCGGCCACCACTTCCCGCTCATCCAGGTGGCGGCGCTCCTCCCCTACCTCCTGGTAGGTCTCGTGGCCTTTCCCCGCCAGCACCACCACGTCGCCGGTGGCGGCCAGGTCCAGGACCTGGTGGATGGCCTCCACCCGGTGGGGCTCCACCACCACGGGGGTGGCCGTCCCCTCCATGCCCCGGAGGATGTCGCCGATGATGGACTCCGGGTCCTCGGTACGGGGATTGTCGGAGGTCACCACCACCAGGTCGGCCAGGTCCGCCGCGATGGCCCCCATCACCGGCCGCTTGGTCCGGTCCCGGTCACCGCCGCAGCCGAAGAGGCAGAGCACCCGCCGGTCGGTGAGGTCCCGGACGGTGGTGAGGATGTTCTCCAGGGCGTCGGGGGTGTGGGCGTAGTCGATGATGACGGTGTAGGCCGCCGGTACCGGCACCACCTCCACCCTGCCCTTGACCCCCGGGGCCGACCGGAGGGCGGTGACGATCGCCTCCATGCCGATGCCCAGGTTCAGGGCGCAGGCGATGACGCCCAGGGCGTTGTAGATGGAAAAGCCGCCGGGGATGGGCAGAAAGATCCGGCCGATGGTATTTTTGGCCACCGCCTCAAACTCCACATGGCTGGGATAGAGGTGCAGGTCCTTGGCCACCAGGTCGGCCCTGTCCTTCCGCTCGGAGTAGGTGAAGACGGGGCAGGGCACATGTCCGGCGTACCATCTCCCCGCCTCGT
Source organism: uncultured Intestinimonas sp. (assembly GCA_958435885.1). The sequence goes on from CAUBHZ010000004.1 coordinate 2,459, forward strand.
CGTCCAGGTTGAGGACGGCCAGGTCGGTCTGGCCGAAGAGCAGGCCCTTGGCCGCCCGGTAGGCCTCCATGGTGCCGTGGTAGTCCAGGTGATCCTCGGTGAGGTTGGTGAAGATCCCGGCGGCGAAACGGATACCGAAGGTCCGCCGCTGGTCCAGGGCGATGGAGGAGGCCTCCATCACCACATGGGTGCAGCCGGCGCCCACCATGGCCCGGAGGAGAGCCTGGAGCTCATAGGACTCCGGGGTGGTGCGGCTGGCGGGGACCACCCGGTCCCCGATCAGGTTCTGGTTGGTGCCGATGAGGCCCACCTTGGCCCCCAGGGCGCTCTCCAGCACCGCCTTCATAAGGTAGGTGGTGGTGGTCTTGCCGTTGGTGCCCGTGACGGCCACGCAGGTGAGCTTTTCCGCCGGGCGGCCGAACCAGTTGGCGGAGATCAGGGCCAGGGCGGCCCGGGGGTCCTCCGCCACCAGCCAGGGACCGGGGAAGCCCGGGGCACAGCGGCAGAGAACTGCCGCCGCCCCTTTTTCCAGGGCCTCAGCGATAAAATCCTGGCCGTCGGCCTTGTAGCCCGGCAGGGCCGCGAAGAGGTTCCCCGGTGCTATGGTGCGGGTATCGTAGCTGATGCCGGTGATCTCCGTGTCATCTTTCCACGTCCCGCCCGCCAGGGGCACTCCCTTCAGCAGCTCCTCCAGTCGCATGACGCGCCTCCCTCACTCAATGGATGTTGGAGATGTTTCCGTTGGCGGCGTAATCCTGCACCGCGGTATCCATGAAGTGTACCTCCACCACGGTACCCGGGTCCACCATGGTACCCGCCGCGATGGACTGTTCGGTGGCGATGGTGGTGTCGGAGAAATCGGTGACGCCCACGGGGCGCATGTAGAGGCCCAGCTTCTCCAGGGCCTGCTCCGCCGCCGACGCCGTCATGCGGGTGAGGTCGGGGACGGAGACCTGCTCGGTGGGCTTTTCGGCCCCCAGGTACAGGACCACCTCGCTCTTGCCCGGGATGGAGACACCCTGGGCGGGGAGCTGGTCGGTGACGGAGGCGCCGTCGCCCACCACCCGGTAGCTCAGACCCTTGGACTGCAGGAGCTTGATGGCGTCGGCCTGGCTCAGGCCCACGGCGTTGGGCACCACCACGTCGGCATAGGAGCTGTCGCTGTAGACCTTCTCCACACCCAGGTAGTCCAGGATGTCGGCGATGAGGGGACCGGCGGACAGGGCGCCCATGTTGCCGCCGCTGATGTAGAAGCCGTGGGAGGTATAGTCGCTGCCCGGCACCACGGGGGTGGGGCTGTCGAAGGCGATGAGGACCACGATCTGTGGGTCGTCGGCGGGAGCCACGCCCAGGAAGGAGACGATGAGGTCGCCGGTGTTCTCGTCCCGCTTCTCGGAGGTGCCCGTCTTGCCGCCGATGCGGTAGCCCTCCACGTTGGCGTTCTTGCCGGTGCCGCCGTTGACCACGCCGTAGAGCATATCCCGGACCATGGCGGAGGTGGACTCGCTGATGACCTGCCGGACCTCGGTGGGCTGGGTCTGCTCCACCACGGTGCCCTCCTGGTCGGTGAGGGCCTGCACCACATAGGGCTGCATCAGGTGTCCGCCGTTGACGGCCGCGCTGGCGGCGGTGACCAGCTGGATGGGGGTGAGGCGGAAGGTCTGGCCGAAGGAGGCGGTGGCCAGGGAGGTCTCGCCGTAGATGCCGGTGAAGTAGTCCTGGGTCCACACCAGATTGGTGTTGTCGGCCTCGCCCTGGATGTCGATGCCCGTCTTGCCGATGACACCGAAGTCCAGCATATACTGGTAAAACTTCTCCGCTCCCAGGGCCTGCCCGATCTCGATGAAGGCGGGGTTGCAGGAGTTGGCCACCGCCTGGGCCAGGGTCTGGTCTCCGTGGCCCTCGTGCTTGGAACAGCTGATGGTCCAGTCGGCCACCTTCTTGTAGCCGGGGCAGTAGAAGTGGGAGTTCTGGTTGACCACACCCTCCTCCAGGGCGGCGGCCAGCACCATGATCTTGAAGGTGGAACCGGGCTCATAGGTGTCGGTGACCGCCCGGTTGGTCCACTGGGTGTACTGTGCCTCCTGAAGGGCCTCGGCATAGGCGTCCTCACTGGCAGAGGGGTCGTTTTGGACTTTTTCCAGATAGGCCGCCAGAACGGGGTCGGTAACGCTCCGGGGCTGGTTGAGGTCGTAGTTGGGAGAGGAGGCCATGGCCAGGATGGCTCCCGTCTTGGGATTCATGACGATGCAGAAGCCGCCGTTGCGCACCTCGTAGGAGCTGATTCCGTCGGAGAGGGCCTTTTCGCAGTAGCTCTGGATGGTGGCATCGATGGTGAGCTGGACGTTGAGGCCGGGCTGGGCGTCCACATAGCTCTCATAGCTGGAGAGCATCTCGGTGCCGTCGTTCTTCTTGGCGGTGACCACCCGGCCCGGCTCGCCGGCCAGTTCATCCTCGTACTTGGCCTCAATGCCGTAGGCGCCCCGGTTGCTGTCGTTGACATTGACCCAGCCGATGACCTGGGCGGCCAGGGAGCTGTAGGGGTAGACCCGCTTGGTGTCGGGCAGGAGGTAGACTCCGGGATAGAGGCCGTTCTCCTCCTGGAAGGTGCGCACAGCGGTGGAGACACTGTCATCCACCCGCCACTGGAGTACCTCATACTGGGAGGCGGTGTTCTCCATGCGCTTGAGGATGGTGTCGGTCTCCATCCCCAGGATCTCCGCCAGCCCCTCGGCCACGAATTCCTGGTACCGGCCGGCCATGGCGGCACTCTCGGCGTCGGTGAGCTCGCTGCCCTTGGCGGCCTTCTTCTCCCCCGACTCGGCCTTGGTCTCCTCCGCCGCCAGAATGTCCTTGGGGGAGATGACCACGTTGTAGACGTCGGTGGACACCGCCAGGATGTTGCCCTGGGAGTCGTAGATGGTGCCTCTGGGGGCGGTGACCAGCATGTCTCTGGTCTGCTGGCTGATGGCCTTCTCCTGGTAGAAGCGGTAGTCCACGATCTGGATCTGCCACAGCTTCCACAGCAGGGGGACAAAGGCCAGCACCCCGAACACCGCCATCAGAAAGATGGTGCGCCCCAGGATGGTGCGGTTCTGACGGCGGTCGGCGCCGCCTGTGCTGTTCTTGCGCTCTTTCTGTGCCATGCTGGTCTCCTTTTGCTCCGGATGATGAACAAGGGCGTAAGAAAAGCTCTGTTTTCTTACGCCCTTTCGTTCTCTCTATGGCCCGCTTCTCTCCCACTGTATGCGTGGGCTCAGCGGAAATATGACAGTGCGCTGTCGATCATCCCCTGCACCGTGGCCAGGAAGCCCGCGCCTGTGCTCTCCTGGTCGTAGTGGACCACACTGTCGGGTTCGGAGAGATCCAGGGTATAGATCTGCCCTGCCGCCGGCTTGACCATGCTCCCGTCGGCGGTCACCTTTTCCTCGATGGTGCTGGGGTCAAAGGCCAGCTCGTACTGGGCCATGAGCTTGGCCTCCTCGCTCTGCAGGCTGGAGAGCTGGCTCCGCAGGGAGACCACCTCATCGCTGACCATGGTGAGCTTCACGGTGCTCAGCATGAGCAGCACGGCGAAGACGCCCACCGCCAGAAAGCCCACCACCGCGAAAATGGAGATCTGCCCCGCCTCCCGGACCCGGACCTTGGGCCGGGTGAGGGCCCGCTCTCTGGGCCGGACCTTGGGCTGGGGGCGGAGGACCTCCGACCCGCCCCGCTCCAGAGGACGGGCGGCGGGCTGGGCATAGGCCAGGTTTCCATAGGTACCGCGGGGTTGGGCGTATCTGCTTTTTCTCCTGGCCGTAGCACTCGCCATGCAGGTCACTCCAATCTCTTTCGTGTGGGGGCGCTCCCGCCGGGGGACGCCGCCCTATCGTTTCTCCGCCACCCGCAGCTTGGCGCTGCGGGCACGGGGGTTTTCCTCAATCTCTTTCGCTGTGGGCAGTATGGGCTTCCGGGGCGTCAGCGTGATCTGGGGCTTCTTGCCGCATACGCACACCGGGAAGTCCGGGGGACAGGTACAGCCCTTGGCAAACTCCGCCAGGGCGTTTTTCACGATGCGGTCCTCCAGGGAGTGGAAGGAGATGACGCACAGCCGTCCTCCCGGAGAGAGCCGGGGCACCGCCGCCCGGAGCATCCGGTCCACAGAGGCCAGCTCGTCGTTGACGGCGATGCGGATGGCCTGAAAGCTCCGCTTGGCTGGGTGCTGCTTCTCCCGCAGGGCCTGGGCCGGCATGGCGCCGCGGATCACATCCACCAACTCCAGGGTGGTGCCGATGGGCGCCTGCTCCCGCCGGCGCACGATGGCGGCGGCGATCTGGGGGGCATACCGTTCCTCGCCGTACTGCCACAGGATCCGTCTTAACTCCTCCTGGGACCACTCGTTCACCACCGTGTGGGCGGTGAGGGCCTCGGACCGGTCCATCCGCATGTCCAGCGGCGCATCGTGCATGTAGGAAAAGCCCCGCTCCGGATCGTCCAGCTGGGGAGAGGACACGCCCAGATCAAAGAGCATGCCGTCCACCCCGGAGATCCCCCGTTCATCCAGCAGCCGGGCCAGATCGCCGAAGTTGCCGTGGATGAGGGTCACCTTGTCCAGGTGGCCGGCAAGCCTGTCCTCCGCCGCGTCCAGGGCGGCCTGATCCCGGTCGATGCAGATGAGCCGGCCGGTGGTGAGGCGGGAGACGATCTCACGGGAGTGGCCGGCCCGGCCCAGGGTCCCGTCCACGTAGGTCCCCTCGGGGCGGATCTTCAGACCCTCCAGGCACTCCCGCAGGAGCACCGGCTTGTGGATATAGGCCACGGCGGCACGCCTCCCTTCGTCATTACAGCTCCAGGGAATCCATGAGCGCCGCCATCTTCTCGGGCGTCATTTCCTCCTCCTCGGCGTTCCAGCGCTCCGCGCTCCAGATCTCCGCCCGGTCGTGGACGCCGATGATGACCACGTCCTTCCCCAGGTCGGCGTACGTCCGCAGGCGCTGAGGGATGACGATGCGCCCCTGGCTGTCCGGCACACATTTCACCGCGTTGGCAAACAGGGAGCGCATGGCTTTGGACTTGCTGATGGGGAGCGACGAAAATTTTTCCGTAAAGCGGTCCCAGCTCTCCTGGGGGTAGATGGCCAGACAGGTGTCCACACCCATGGCCAGATAGAAGGTCTCGCCCAGCTCCTCCCGGAGCTTGGCGGGGATGAACAGCCGGCCTTTGGCGTCGACACTGTGTTCATAGGTGCCGGTCACGCTGCCCAAGCCGTCCCCCTCCCTCCATTTCGCTCTACTTTACTCCATTTCGCTCCACCAGTAGTTCAAGTATAATGGTTCTGCCCTAAAATTGCAAGGGTTTATTCCCTCTTTTTTCTCCGAATATCCCAGAGATTCCGGGAAAAATCGGCCTCTTTTCGCATTAAAACATTTGTTCTATCAAAGTTTTTCGGACGCCCTCCCGCGCCCTTTTTCTGACATCGCTTTTGAAAATGCCCGGTTCTTCCGTAGACCGGGTATTTCCAGGTACATTTTTGCACCGTTTGTGGAAAACTTTTTTCTTTTCGTATCCGGAGCAGACAGACGGCGGGTCAGGCCCATGGCCTGACCCCCCGCCGGTGGTGTAAAAAAAAATTTTCCGCGGACAGAAAAAGCGGGGCAGGTCTTTCAGACCTGCCCCGCACAAATCGCGGCTTTTACTCGTCGGCCTCCGCGTCGTAGACGGCACGGCCGCTCTGGGCGGGCGCTCCGCCGCCGGCGGGCTGCTGCACGCCGGCCGCCGCCGCCCGGAACCGGGCCCGGGAGCGCTTGATCTCGTCGTAGGCCTCGCTGACGGCCTCCTCGGTACGGCGAAGGGCGTCCTCACAGTACTCATTGGCAGCCCGGCGCAGCTCCCGGCTGCGGTCCTCGGCCACCTTGATCATCTCGTTGGCCTTCTGCTTGGCCTGGGCGGTGAGCTCGTCCTCGGCCAGCATCTGCCGGGCCTTCTCCTCCGCCTGCTTGCGGATGAGCTCTCCCTCCCGCTTGGCGGAGGCGATGTAGTCCGCCCGGGCGGCCAGGAGCTTCTTGGCCTCCCCCAGCTCCACGGGGAACTGGGCCTTGATCTCATCCAGCAGATCCAGAGCCTTGTCCCGCTCGATGATGCATTTATCGCTGCTCAGGGGCACACCCTTTGCCTCGTCAATCATGGAAAAGAGCATATCCACCAATTCTTCTACGCCGGTCGCCATCAGACGTCCCTCCTGCTGTCGTTCATTTTCTTTTTCACGTCCTCGATGATCTCCCGCGGGATGAAATCGGAGAGCTCCACACCGTAGCGGACCATCTCTTTTACCACGGTGGAACTGAGGTAGGTGTATTTCTCGTTGGAGGGCAGGAACATGGTGTCGATGTTGGGGTTGAGCTTGCGGTTGACCACCGCCATCTGGACCTCGCTCTCAAAGTCGGACACGGCCCGCAGCCCCTTGACGATGACCCTGGCCCGCCGCTGCCGGGCGTACTCGGCCAGGAGTACCGCGGAGGCGTCCACCTCCACGTTGGGCAGCTGGGAGACCACCCTGCGGATGAGCTCCACCCGCTCCTCGGGGGTAAAGAGGCCGTTCTTCTGGGAATTGACCATGACACAGACGATGAGCTTGTCAAAGCACAGCGCCGCGCGCTTGATGATATTCAAATGCCCCAGGGTGATGGGATCGAAGCTGCCGGGGTAGATGGCGGTCTTCATGTCGTTTGCCCCCTAAAAGCGGGAATAGGCTCACGCGTCCCTGCGGTAGACGGTGAGCTTGATCTTGCCATAGCGGTAGTCCTTCCCCTTCCGATAAGGCTCGGAAAGGGGAGGCAGGACGGTTTCCGCGGCACTTTCGCAGACCATTATACCATTTTCCGACAAGATGTCAATTCCCGCCGCCGTCTCCAGGGCTTTTTCCAGAAATCCACTGGCGTAGGGCGGGTCCAGGAGAATGAGGTCGAATTTTTCCCGGCAGCCGGTGAGGAAGGAGAGATAGTCCCCCTGGATCACCCTGGCCTGTTCGGTGAAGCCGCACAGGGCCACGTTGTCCCGGATGAGGGCGGCGGCCTCCTTCCGCAGGTCCACAAAGGTGCAGCTGGCCGCCCCCCGGCTCAGGCACTCGATGCCCAGCTGGCCGGTGCCGCCGAAGAGGTCCAGCACCCTCCGGCCCTCGATGTCAAACTGGATGATATTGAAGAGAGACTCCTTCACCTTGTCGGTGGTGGGCCGGGTCTCCCTGCCCTGGAGCTCCTTGAGCTTCCGGCCCCGGGCCGTTCCCGTGATGACGCGCATGGCGGTCACCCTCCTTTTTCCTTTATTGCGGCAGCGCCCCCGCCCCGTCCCAGCGGTAGTGGGTGGCGGTGGCCTCCGGTACATACAGGTAGTCCCACTGGTGGTCGGTGTCCCGCATGTGCTGGCTGGTCACGTTGAAGTAGCGGTGGCGGACCACCGAGTTGGTGTTGCCGTTTCCCATGGTGGGGTCGTCCCAGGTCACGTCCACACAGTACCACTCCCCGTCCAGCTTCACCATGTTCCAGGCGTGGTCCTCCAGGGAGTCGAAGGCGGCGCCCACCACGGTAATGCACTCCACATCGCACAGGTCCATGAGGAGCTGGAAGGTGGTGGAGTAGCCCAGGCAGTTGCCATAGCCGCCCACCAGGATGCCGTAGGGGTCCCGGTAGCCCGTGCGGCCGCTGTGGCCGGCATTGCTGTGCACCGTCTGGTCATAGCTGCCGTGCTCCACGATCCAGTCGTGGACGGCCAGCTCCTTCTGAAAGTCGGTCATATCCTCAGTGATGAGCTCCCCCAGCACCGCCCGGCATTGTTCCAGAATGGCGGCGTCCTTGTCGGAGAGCCCGTCCTCGTCTCCGGTCTCCCAGGCCGCCCGGATAGCGGAAGTGTCGTAGATCTCCATGTTGGCGTCATTGGGCGCCGTGAAGGGAATAAAATCACTGGTGTCCAGGTCTGGGTTCAGGATGGGCCGCTCCGTCTCCTCTGGCGGCTCCGAGGGCGTGGGCTCCGGTTCCGGCGTAGGGCTGGGCTCCGGCGTCTCGGTCTCCAGCGCCAGGACCTGGGTGGCCTCCGGCTCCTCCGAGGGCGTAGGGAGGGCGGTCTCCTCTTCCACCGGTGGTGGAAGTTCTCCTGCCAGGCAGGCGTCAAAGGTCTCTTTGGCCGACTCCGGGTCGTCGCAGACCAGCAGGGCGGCATACTGGCCCCGCTGGAGGACCACCGCCCGGTCCAGCCGGTCGGCCTCCTCGGGGGCGTAGCCGAAGAAGTCCCCCTGCCGCTCCAGCCGGTAGTTTTCCAACGTGTCCGCCGCCGTCTCCGCCGACGCCTCGTCGGAGAGCAGCACCACGGTGACCTCCCGGGCGTCCATGCCCCCGGCGGCGTACACCGCCCCATCCTCCCAGTCGGACAGGCCGCAGAAGGCGGAGAGGTGGTCGGTGAGGTCCTGGCCCTCCAGGGCGGGCAGGTCGGCCAAATCATCTTGACTTTCCACCACCGCCCGGGCCAGCTCCGCCGCCGTCACGTCGGCGGGAGAAGGCGTGGCCGCCTCCCGTCCGCCGCAGGCGGTAAGGGTCAGGCAGCACAGTGTCAGAAACAAGATGGGCATGTTCCGCCTCATGATTCGCTCTCTCCTTCCGCTGTCCGGGGGTGGAAGTGGTCATAGACCGCCCGGGCGGTATTCCTGGGCACGGCCTCCTCCAGCGCCGCCAGAGAGGCTCCTTTGATGTTCTTGAGGCTTTTGAAGTGCCGCAGCAGATCATTCCGCCGCTTCTCCCCCACCCCGGGGATCTGATCCAGGGCGGAGCCCTTCACCCCCTTGGACTGCTGGAGGCGCTGGAACTCAATGGCGAAGCGGTGGGTCTCCTCCTGGATACGGCCCACCAGGGCAAAGACCGCCGGGATCTGCTGGATGCCGATCTCGTTGCCCGCCGGGTCCACCAGGGCCCGGGTGCGGTGGCGGTCGTCCTTTACCATGCCGAAGACGGGAATGGAGAGCCCCACCTCCTCCAGCACCCGGACGGCCACCTTGGCGTGGTTCTCGCCGCCGTCGATGAAGAGGAGATCGGGCAGGTCGCCGAACTTCTCGTCCCCGTCCAGGTACCGGCGGAACCGGCGGGTGAGGACCTGCTCCATGGAGCCGTAGTCGTCGGCGTGGACCATGTCCTTGAGCTTGAAGTGGCGGTAGTCCCGCTTCAATGGCCGTCCATCGATAAAGACGGTCATGGAGGCCACGATGTTGGTGTCCCCGGTGTTGGAGATGTCGTAGGCCTCGATCCGCCTGGGCGGCTCCGGGAGGCCCAGCATCCGGCCCAGGGCCTCCATGAGCTTGGACTGCCGCTCCTCCCGTGAGGTGGCCCGCTCCACCTCCTCCACGGCGTTCTTGTTGGCCAGGCGGATGAGGTCCATCTTGGCCCCCCGCTGGGGGGTCATGAGGGCCACCCGGTGGCCGCAGGCCTCGGAGAGCATCCGGGTCACCGGCACCTCGTCCTCGATGTCGCAGGGCAGCAAAATCTGCCTGGGCAGGGCGCTCCGCCCGCCGTAGTACTGCTTGACCAGGGCGGAGACGGTGTCCTCCTTGGCCTCCTCCACCGGCGTCTCGATGAGGTCCATGTCCTTGGCGGCCAGATCGCCGTCCACAAAGTGGAGGACCACAAAGCAGCTCTTGGCCTCCCCCCGGTGGAAGCCCACCACGTCGGTGTCGGACAGGCTCCCCGCCACCACCTTCTGCCGCTTGCCCAGCAGCTCCATGGCGGCGATGCGGTCCCGGAGCTCGGCGGCCCGCTCGAAGCGCAGCTCCTCGGCGGCCTGCTCCATCTCGGCCCGGAGGTCGTCACAGACCTCCTCGTACTTCCCCTCCAGGAGGCGGATGGCCTGGTCGATGTTCTCCTTGTAGCGGCTCTGGTCCATCTCCGGGCGGCAGTAGCCGTCACACTGGCCCATGCGGTAGTAGAGGCAGGGCCGCTCCTTGCCGATGTCCCTGGGGAATTTTTTGCGGCACTTGGGCAGGCGCAGAGCGGACTGGATGGCCTCAATGATATCCTGGGTAGCGCCCCGGCTGCCGTAGGGACCGAAGTACCGGGCGCCGTCCTCCGCCGGCCGGTTGGCCAGAGAGAACTTGGGGTATTCCTCCCGGACGGTGAGCCGGATATAGGGGTAGCCCTTGTCGTCCTTCAGGAGGATGTTGTACCGGGGCTGGTGGCGCTTGATGAGGGAGCACTCCAGCACCAGGGCCTCGAACTCGCTGTCGGCGATGATAACGTCGAAGTGGTCGATCTGGCTCACCATGGCCCGGGTCTTCTCCGTGTGGGAGGCCAGATCGGCAAAGTACTGGCTCACCCGGTTCTTGAGGGCCTTGGCCTTGCCCACGTAGATGACCTCGTTTTTGGCGTCCTGCATGATGTAGACGCCGGGCTTCAGCGGCAGGCTGTGCGCTTTTTCTTTCAGTTCATCAAAGGTCAAAGGAAAATCACCGCCTTGGGGCTAAATCATGGTCGGGACAGCCTGCCATGCGAGCGGCAGTATCAAGACCGGGTCAGCCGGCGGCGGTTCTTCTCCCAGAACCGCCGCTGGTATTTCAGGTTGGCCATCTCGGTCACCCGCCGGCTGGTGGAAAAGTTGCTGGCCCCGCCCACCACGCCAATGAAGGTCATGCCCTGGAGGAACTTGGGCACCAGCATGGCACCAGCCAGGGCCTTGGCCGCCTCCCGCATCTGGACCTCCAGGTCCACCCAGGGGACCTGGTCCCGGTCCAGAAGCTGTCCCAGCTCGTCGGCCCGGGCGCTGTACGACTGCCGGTCCGGGCCGTCGGTCAGGGCGGCGCACAGGACCAGCAGAATATAGGATCGCTCCCCCTTGGTATCATAGGCAAAGCCGTACCGCACTGCCGTGTGGTAGATGGACCGGAGGAGGATGGACATGAGAATGGGGATGTCCGGCAGGCCCATGCCCAGCAGGCCCAGCACACAGCCCTCCGCCGTGGCCGCCGCGGTGGTCAGCGCCCCGCTGAGGGCGGCGCTCCGCTGAAAGGCCCCCATACTCCTGGCCCCCGGCGCCTTCCGAATGGCGTACTCCTTGAGGTAGCGCTCCCCCAGCAGCTTCCGGGCCGGGATGGTGCGGCCCAGCAGCCGGGTCCCACGCTGGAACAGCACCTGGAAGGCAGTAAAGAAAGCGGTATCCATGGTGAGGATCAGCTTGTCCGGCACCCGCTTCTCCGCCCAGGACAGAATACGCCCTTTCCGCCGGGCCGCGTCCCGCCGGAACAGCTGTTCCTCCCGGCGCCGGAGCCGCTCCAGCTGCCGGTCATATTCCCGTGCCAGATCACCCAACGATATCACTTCCGTAAGATCAAAAAAAGCGCCGCAATGCGGCGCTTTTTCTGCAGAGATTGCGTTACTCGGAGAAGTTGCTGGAGATCAGCTCGATGAGCGCCTCAACGGCTTCCTTCTCGTCGGGACCGTCCGCGATCAGGTTGATGGCGGTGCCCTTCACGATGCCCAGAGAGAGGACACCCAGCAGGCTCTTGGCATTCACCCTGCGCTCGTCCTTCTCCACCCAGATGGAACTCTTAAACTCATTGGCCTTCTGGATGAAAAACGTAGCCGGCCTGGCGTGGAGACCCACCTGATTGTTCACAACAGCCTCTTTGATATACAATTGTGTTCCCCCCTCAAACAGTGCAATGTTTGCATATCTAGCATACCAAATTTCGGTGAAACCGTCAATGACATTTTGCACAAATTCACGGAGATTCCCAAGAAAAATTCGCTCTTGTGCTCAGTAGTCCGTCAAAATAGATTCATTTTCCCTATTTTTAGGGGAAAACATGGCGATTCTATCCAACTTCAGTCCTTTTTGCTCCAAAAGTACCGCACCGTGGAAATCTTCAGCGCAGCTCCACCACAGTGACACCGTCCTCGCCCTCGCCGAAGCGGCCGGGGCGGAAGGATTTGACGTATTTGCTCCGCTTCAGATGGTCCCGCACCGCCTTGCGGACAGCGCCGGTGCCCTTGCCGTGGATGACCGTCACCGTGTCCAGCCGGCCCATGACGGCACTGTCCAGAAAGCGGTCCAGCACCAGCAGGGCCTCGTCGGTCATCATGCCCCGCAGGTCCACTTCAGGGGAGGCTCCCAGGGAGCGCAGCTTGTGCTCGGCCCGCTGGGCGATCTGGACGGCCTGCTTCTTGCCGCCGCCTCCGGCGTCCTCTACCACCCGGACCTCCTCCTGCTTGGCGGTGATCTTCAGAATGCCCGCCTGGAGCTGGAGGGAGCCGTCCTTGTTGACGGAGATGACGCTGGCCCGGGTGCCCATCTTCACCAGCTCCACCGTGTCTCCCGCCTTGGCGGGCCGGGTGGGCGGCGGCGCGGGCAGGTCCTCGTGGGAGCCCAGGGCGTCCTCGGCCTCGTTGAGCTGCCGGCGCAGGTCGGACCGGCGCTGGTTCTGCTCCAGCCAGTCGGCCTCCTTCTCCTGGCGGCGGCGCATGTCGTTGAGCTCGGCAAAGACCTTGTCGGCGGTGTCCCGGGCCTCCTGGATGATGGCGCGGGCCTCGGCCTGGGCCTTCTCCACCGCCTTGGCCTTCTCCTTCTCCAGCTTCTCCCGGTATTCCCGGGCGGTCTTGGCCGACTCCTCCATCTCCCGGCGGAGCTTTCGGGCCTCGTCCTTCTCCTTCTCCATCTGCTGGCGCTGCCGGTCCAGCTGGGTGAGGACATCCTCGAAGCGGACGTTCTCGGCGTCGATACGGGCGGCGGCCTTGTCGATGATGGCCTGGGGCAGCCCCAGGCGGCGGGAGATGGCAAAGGCGTTGGACTTGCCAGGCACCCCGATAAGGAGCTTGTAGGTGGGAGCCAGGGTCTCCACATTGAACTCACAGGAGGCGTTCTCCACCCCCTTGGTGGTCATGGCGTACACCTTCAGCTCGGCGTAGTGGGTGGTGGCACACACCAGGGCGCCCCGCTCCCGGGCGGACTCGATGATGGCGGCGGCCAGGGCGGCGCCCTCCACCGGGTCGGTGCCCGCCCCCAGCTCGTCGAAGAGGATGAGGGAGCCGGGACCGCACTCCTCCAGAATGCCCACGATATTCACCATGTGGGAGGAGAAGGTGGACAGGCTCTGGGCGATGGACTGCTCGTCGCCGATGTCGGAGAGGACGTGGTCGAAGACCACCACGGTGCTGTCGTCGTCGGCGGGAATGTGGAGCCCGCACTGGGCCATGAGGGTCAGCAGGCCGATGGTCTTGAGGGTCACCGTCTTGCCGCCGGTGTTGGGGCCGGTGATGACCAGGGTGTCGAACTGATCCCCCAGGTAGAGGTCGTTGGCCACCGCCTTCTTGGGGTCCAGCAGGGGGTGGCGGGCCTTCCGCAAGGTGATTCCCTTTTTGGCCAGCTTGGGCTCGGTGCAGCGCAGCTTGTCCGAGAGCCGGGCCCGGGCGAAGATGCAGTCGATGAGGATGAGGAGGTCGTAGTCCTGGGCGATGTCCTCCTTATGGGCGGCGCACTCGGCGGAGAGTTCCCGGAGGATGCGCTCGATCTCCTTCTCCTCCCGGGACTGGAGCTCCCGCAGCTCATTGTTGGTCTTGACCACCGCCATGGGCTCGATGAAGAAGGTGCCGCCGGAGCCGGACACGTCGTGGACCAGGCCGGGGATCTCGTTCTTGCACTCCGACTTCACCGGCACCACGTACCGGCCGGAGCGCATGGTGATGATGGACTCCTGGAGGTACTTGGCCTGGGAGGAGGAGATGAGCTTTTGAAGGATGTCCCGGACCTTGGAGGAGGAGGCACGGATGTGCCGCCGGATGTCGGCCAGCTCGGGGCTGGCGGCGTCGGCGATCTCCTCCTCAGAGAGGATGGACCCGCTGATCCGGTCCTCCAGGTAGCGGTTGGCCTGGAGGGAAGAGAAGAGGTGGTCGATGCAGGTCTTGGCATTCCCCTCCCCGGTGGCGTACTCCTTGGCGGAGCGGGCGCAGCGCAGGAGGGCGGCGATGTCCAGCAGCTCCCGGGTGTTGAGGGCGCCCCCCATGTCGGCCCGCTGGAGGGAGGCCGCCACCGGCCGGACGCCGGAGAGGGGCGGGGTGCCCCGGAGGACGATCATGGAACAGGCGGCGGAGGTCTCCTTCTGGAGGCGCTGGACGTCGTCCGGGTCGGTGGAGGGCCGCAGGGCCCGGCACCGGTCCTTGCCCTCCTCGGTGGCCGCCTGGGCGGCCAGCAACTCCAGCACCCTGGGCAGCTCCAGGGTCTGGATGGATTTTTCAAACAGATCGGTCATGGATGTTCTCCTTGCAGGTTTTACGATGTATCAGAGCAGGTCGGCCCGGAGGGTGAGCACCGCCCGTCCCCCCACCCGGACCCGGACCCCGTCCGGCCCTTCGGTGAGGCAGCTCAAAATCTCGGAGGGCTTACCCATCTTCTCCCCCTGGACAAAGCGGTTCTCCGCCCCGGCGGCGAGCTTCCCCAGCCGGTAGAGGTAGTAGGTCAGAGCGCCGTTGGAGGTGCCGGTGGCGGCCTCCTCGGGGATGGCATAGAGGGGGGCGAAGTTCCGGCAGCGGGCAGTAGCCTCTTCGCTGAGGCAGGGCCAGAACATGTGGACACCCACCACGCCGTAGCGCTCGGACAGCTCGGTGACGGCCCGCTCATCCTGCTCCGCCCGGTCCAGAGCCTCCGCGGTGCTAACAGGCAGCAGGATGTCCTGGAGGCCGGTGCTCACCACCATGGGGGCAAAGCCCTCCGGGCAGTCCGCCGTGCCCAGGCCGTAGGCGGCGTAGAGCTCCGCCGTCTCCTCAGGGGAGAAGCCCCGGCCCTCCACCGGCGGCGCCATATCCATCCACACCGCCTGCTCGGAGACCTGAATGCTCAGTTCCCCCGCCAAGGTGGAGGCACGGTAGGTGCCCGGCGCCAGGCCCTCGGCCTCCCGCAGGGTGGTGAAGGCGGCAATGGTGGCGTGGCCGCACAGGTCCACCTCCCCCTCGGGGGTGAAGTAGCGCAGGCGGAAGGAATCCGGCCCGGTGGGGCGGACGAAGGCGGTCTCGGAGTGCTTGAGCTCGGCGGCCAGGGCCTGACAGAAGGCGTCGGCGGGCTCCGGCTCCTCGGTCGAGAGCAGGGCCACCCCCGCCTGGTTGCCGGAAAAACGCTGGGTGGTAAAGGCGTCCACGATATAAAGCTTCACGGCGCAGTACCTCCTGTTTTTGGTTGAGCCGCCGGAGCGGCGTCGGTGAGCTGATGATAAAAGTCCAGGGTGCGGAAACCCCGGTCCAGCTGGGTGCGGAGAAAATCTTCACAGGCGGTGGACATTTTGGCCATGCCGGGGGCGTCCATGGGGAAGGAGAAGAGCCGCTTTGGGTCGCCGTACACCACATGGCGCATGGCGGCCAGACTGGTGGCGTCCAGGGTGCGGCTGGCTCCGTCTCCCAGGCCACAGGCGGCACAGTGGAGGACACCCTCCTCGATGTCCAGCCGGGGGTCCGCCGGCTCCTCCTCGCCGCAGACGGCGCAGGCGTCCAGCAGGGGCTCATAGCCCGCCACACAGAGGAGCTTGAGCTCAAAGGCCGCCTTCACCAGGGGGAGGGGCTTTTTCAGCTTGTCCAGGGCGTAGAGGGAGTTGAGCACCAGAGAAAGGAGGGCCTGGTCGGGCCGCCCCTCCTCGGCCACCGCCTCGGCCACCTCGGCGAAATAGGAGCCCAGGGCCAGCTTGTCCACGTCGGAGCGCACCCCCCAGAAGAGCTCCAGGGGCTCGGCCTCATTGAGGGTGAGCCTGTCCCGGTAATCGAAGAGGGTCATGTCCGACCACACCAGCAGCTGGGCGGAGGCGGCCAGGGGGCTGTTCTTCCGGCGGCAGCCCCGGGCCTTCACCGTCCGTCTGCCCCCCTCCCGGGTGAGCACGGTGAGGATCTTGTCCGCCTCTTTATAGTTGGTCTCCCGGAGGATGAGCCCCTGGGTCTTGATGTGCATAGCATCACCTGTATGTAAGGGGCGCTTACGCGCCCCTATGCGGTCTTTTCCGCCGCCTCTGCTTCCAGCAGAAGGCGGTAGAGCGTATAGGCCTCCGGCAGTCCGGTGGCCAGAAAGAGTTCCCAAAGCATCTGACTGTTCACGATCCATCAGGCCCCCTTTGGGTTTAGGTTGCCTGATGTCAGGGCAGGTCATGCGCGGTAAATTTTGCGGTCAGTCCTCCCGGTAACCCACGTCGTGGATGAAATTCAAATTATCTCTCCAATTTTCTTTGACTTTCACCCAGGTCTCCAGGTAGACCTTGGCGCCCATGAAGGCCTCGATGTCCTTCCGGGCCAGGGAGGAGATTTTTTTCAGCATGGCGCCGTTCTTGCCGATGATGATGCCCTTGTGGCTGGCCTTCTCACAGAAGATGGTGGCATCGATGTCGATGATACCGCTGTCGATGCGCTCGGAGAACTTGGTGAGCTCCACCGCCGTGCCGTGGGGGATCTCCTTGTCCAGGCACAGAAGGAGCTTTTCCCGGATGATCTCGGCGCACACCTGCCGCTCAGGCTGGTCGGTGACCATGTCCTCGGGGAAGAGCTGGGGGCCTTCGGGCAGGTAGGCCGCCAGGAGGTCCAGCAGCTCCTCCACCCCCTCTCCGGTCTTGGCGGAGATGGGAACGATGGCCTGGAAGTCGTGTACGGCCTGGTAGGTCTGCATGACGGCCAGGAGCTTCTCCTTCTCCACCGTGTCGATCTTGTTGATGACCAGCACGGCGGGAACCCCCAGGCCCTTGATGCGCTCAATGAGCTCGGCCTCGGGGGCGCCCACGTTGGGGATGGGCTCCACCAGCAGGAGCACGGCGTCCACGTCGGCCACGCTTTCCTTCACCACGCCCACCATATACTCACCCAGCCGGGTCCGGGCCCTGTGGAGGCCGGGGGTGTCCATGAACACATACTGGCACTCTCCCCGGTTGACGATGGCGCAGATGCGGTTCCGGGTGGTCTGGGGCTTGTTGGTGACGATGGCGATCTTCTCCCCCACCAGGGCGTTGGTCAGGGTGGACTTGCCCACATTGGGCCGGCCCACAATAGAGATCATGCCGGATTTTTTGATTTCCATAGGTGATCCTCAACTTTCTTGAGCTGTATTGTTTGGTAAAGGGCTACTATGTGCCCGGATAGTCCAGATCGAGCCACTG
>CAUBHZ010000005.1 GCA_958435885.1 uncultured Intestinimonas sp.
ATTGTGACCCGGAAAAATGCCGCCGCCACAGTGCTTTGGCTCTCCAACGCCGATCAGTTTGCCACGGATGGCGAGGGCAACCCTGTCAGTTTTACGTTCACCGTCAAGCTCTATAAGGGCTACGCCGAGACGGAGGCAAAGCTGGACGAAGAAAAACTGCTGGAGACGTACACTGTGACCAGCGACAAGAACAGCCTGGAGATCCCGGCAGGTGTGCTCTCCCAACTTTCCGACGGCGACACCCCGGCCTACACGGTGCGGGTGTCCATGCCTCACCCCCTGGTGGAGGATAAGACGGTGGAGCTCTCCGCCCTGGCCTGGATCGTGGTATATCCTGTGCCCGCCAAGGCCATCCTGACGCCGCCGCAGAACCTCTATCTCAAGGATACGGGCACCGTGAACATCAACTGGGCGGTGGAAAACCGCGATGACGACGCCACCGGCCAGAACGTCAATCTCACCATCCTCCGGGTGCAGGAGGACAACAGCTCCACCGAGGTCTGCAATGAAAGCCTGGAGGGCAGCGCCGGCACTTATCCGTTGCAGCTGCAGCCGGTCGCCCCGGGCCACCTGAAAGACACCTATCAGGTGATGCTCACCGTGACCAACACAGGCAGCGACGCCCACAGCACCGATTCCTTCCCCCTGTACGTCTACAGCGGTGACGCCCTGAAACTCCAGAACAGCGCGGGAGAAGACCTGGGCGATACCCTGACCATGGACAACACCTCCAAGGTCAGCGGCACGCTGCCTGAAGATACCTCCAAGATTATGAGTCTGCGGGAGACCCTGAGCCTGATCGAATATGTAAACATCAACTACAAGGGCTATAACTGGAACACCTATCTGGACGGCATCAAGTGGGAGACCTCCGACAGCGATATGGTGTCGGTAAACTACAAGCAGGGCGGCCTTTACGAGAATATCGATCTCTTTGACAACGAGACCTATCTGCCCGACACCATCATGGCCCTCTCCTCGACCAAGGACGGTAAGGCCACCATCACCGCCACCCACCAGAAGACCGGCATGTCCGACACGGTGACGGTGGACGTCACCACCCTGCGGGACAAGTTCTACCTCTTCCAGGTGTCCCCCGCCCAGGAGACCACCCTGCGCTATGTGGACGGCAACAACGAGGAGCAGACGGCCACCACCAACGACCAGGGCGTGCTGGCCCTCTATGAGCCCAACGGAATTGCCAGCGACGTGTGGCTCAGCTCGGGCAACGTGTGGCAGAACGACGAGTACATGGGCACCATCTACCGGCAGAATCTCCAGTCCGGCGAGCAGGACGCCACCATGCTCCAGCTCTACCCCCTGAACACCACCACTCTGCGCCAGGCGGCCAAGGTGGACCTGACGCTGCTGAAGCCCGACGGCTCCCCCCTGGCCGATACAGAGGTCACCCTCCGGGGCGGCGTGTTCAAGAACGGCTATTACTGTGAGACCTCCGGCATCGGCGGGAGCCGCAGCGGCATGAACGGCGGCGGCCCGGACCAGACCGACGTCACCGTTAAGACCGACGATACCGGCGAGATCACCGTCTACTTTGACGCCACCCAGTTCTGGTCGGCGGCCGCCGGAGAAAACGCCGGGACTCCGCTGCTCAGCACCGATCAGATCCAGTATGTACTGGAGATCCGGAACATCGCAGGCGACGCCTACTACCCCGTCTTCCAGACGGTGGACGCCAGCGTCAGCATCGAGCAGGAGATGCATACCGCCTCCGGCGTGGTGGTGCTGGAGACCGCCAGCGAGAAAAACAAGCCCTTTGTGGCCCACCAGATCGTGGACTACGGCCTGGACAACGGCTCCGTTCTGGATGTGCGGGGCTCCACTGGCAAGGCCGGTCCCACCAAGGCCTATCCCGAGGCCACGCTGGTGACCACCATGTTCCTCTGGGGTGTGGACAGCTCCGACGCCCAAAACTGCGACCTGAAGATCACCGACGAGAACGGCTACATCCCCGCCGGCCAGACCAGCACCCTGTCCCGCTACCCCTTTACCACCATCCCCGTGGTGGAGAACACCATCACCCTGTCTGCGGAGACCATGACCGCCTCCGGCTGGATCTCCGAGGGCAAGGACATGGGCGTGAAGGCCCGCCTGACCAGCGGCGGCAGCCTGCTGCGGGAGATCACCCTGCCCTTCCGGGTCATGGACCTCACCAAGATCCCCGAGGTGACCGAGGATGAAAACGTCTCCCAGATGCTGGTGACCCTGACCGACAGCAGCAAGGTGAACGGGGCCGACTTCGGCGGTACCAACAACGCGATCATGAAGGGCCTCAACGGCGTGCTGAACGACATCTCCGGCCCCATCGACACCAGTGTCTTCAAGATGATTATCACGCCCACCAACGACCCCACAGTGTTCAACGCCCTGATTTGGGGCGGCAAGGACAAACTGGGGCTGGAGGACATGGAGTACAACGAGGACGGCATCTCCTTCCAGTCTAATTACCTGGAGGGCGAGTTTGACGTCAGCCGTCCGGGCAGGAGCGACCTGAGTCAGATGGCCCAGGGCACCTACATCGGCAACACCATTCAGGAAAACGTCAAAATGACCTCCAGAGACATGGAGTTCAAGTACCAGCTCACAGGCTACTACGAGGCCCAGATCCGCTACAATCTGGACAATCAGAAGTGGGAGCTCTACACCACCGGCGGCGGTTTTACCGCCGGCGTGGGCGTGGGCATCGGCTTCACCGCCAATACCATGGTGGGTCCTGTGCCCGTCACCGGCTCCTTCGGCATCGGCGGCGCCATCCAGCTGGACTTCAAGACCGCCGTGCGGTACAGCCAGCAGGGCAATAACATCTGGAGCGATCCCGACGCCACCGCCGTCAACGACTATCTGACCAATCTGCGTATCGTGGCCTATGTAAATGCCTTCGGCGGCGTGGGCTTCGACTTCTCCGTCATCGCGCTGAAGATCGGGCTCTACGGCGAGCTGAGTTTCGACAGCCAGAACAAGTTCCTCTCCCGAACCTATCTGGCGGACAGCGCCGCCCGGCAGCTCAACGGCCAGCACCTGCAGACCACCGGCGAGGTGGGCATCAAGTTCGTGGCCAAGTTCCTGCTCATCTCCTATGAGACCAACCTGGTCTCCGCGGGCTTCAGCGCCGGGGAATCCTTCGGCCAGTGGGATACGATCGAGAACTACTGGAACAGCGCCACCACCGGCCTGTCCACCGTGAGTCTGCGGCGCATGGCGGCGCAGAACGCCATGGCCGTTGCCTCGGCCTCGGCCACCCTCCAGAGCCTGGACTACCTGGACACCTATGCCCGCACCTGGGGGCAGCCCCAGGCCCGGATGGCCCTGTACAGTCTGGATGCCAGCAACGGTCTTGACAATCTCCAGTCCAACGCCAATCCCAACTCCTATCCGGAGATCAGCGACGACGGCCAGGTATTGGTCTACGTCAACGACGGCTACGACCGCGACAAAAATCCCACCCCCAGCATCTATGACAGCCGCGCCCACTTCAGCACGCTGAGCGGCAGCAGCTACTCCGACTCCGCCGCCATCGCCGATCCCGGAGCCGGCACCGATGATGTCTTTGCAGGCTACGGTGACAGCGATGTGGACATTGCCGGCAGCAGCAGTTTCGCCGCGGCGGCCTGGGTGCGCATGTCCTCCGACCTGCCCGGCAAGGACGGGGGCGACCCGGTGACCGTGGAGGAGCAGAACCTGCTGATGAACGGCACGGAGATCGTGGCCTCGGTCTACACAGACGACGGCTGGACTTCCCAGCGCCTGACCACCAACGGTACGCCGGATCTGGCCCCTGCGATGGCCTCCAATGGCAAGGACCAGGCCGTGGTGTTCTGGCGCAGCGTTTACAGCAGCGATCCCGACAATGTCCTGGGCTTCACCAGCCGGGATTCCATCCTGTACAGCGTCTATAAAAATGGCAGCTGGAGCGATGCCAAGACCCTCTACAACGGCTCCAACGGCAGCGTCAAGGCCCTGGAGGCCGCCATGCTGCCCGACGGCACCGCCATCGCGGTCTACACCCTGGACAAGAGCGGCGCGGGCGAGACCGATCCCGCCAAGAATTATGAGGTGGGCTACACCATCGTCAAAGCCAGTGACGGCGCTATCGGCACCACCATGCTGGCCACCAGCGACAGCTATCTGGACGAAAATCCCCAGGTGGTCTCCGCCAGCTTCGGCACCGGGAGCGACCGCTTCGTGATCGCCTGGCACAGCCTGCGGGACGGCGTCAGCGATATCCAGATGCGGGCTGTGGATGAGAATGGTGTCATGTCCAACAGCTTCCCGGCCTCCCTGTCCGAGATCACCAGCGACGGCAGCGCCACCGTGAGCGCCAGCTTCCGCCTGGCGACCCTCAGCGGCAGCTACCGGGATGTGACCAACCTGACAGTGATCTGGGATGAGACCGTAGAGGACCACAGCGTCCTCAAGGCCGCCCGGCTGCGGAGCAATGGCGGCACCGGCTATGTCCTCTCCGCCCCCATGGAGCTGGCCACGCTGTATGCGAGTACCATGGCCGACCACTTTGAGGCCTATGTGAGCGGCGAAAATCAGGTCAAGGCCATCATCCAGGCTACCCAGTATGGCGGCAGCCTCACGGAAATTGCTACGGATATCCCACAGACAACGCTCTATACCGCCACCTCCGACTTCGCCCTTGACGCGGTGGAAGTGGAGGCCATTGTCCCCGACTATGAGAATCTGGCCCTCGGCAGTCTGATGGCCGTGCAGTTTGTCATCCGCAACACCGGCCTCAACAATGTGGAAGGCCTGACCGTGACCATGGACAGCGGCGAGACTGCCACCTTGGATCAGAGCCTGCTGCCCAACCAGAGTGCCACCCTCACTGTCCTGCACCAGATCGACAACGATGCGGTAAAGGACGCCTCCTACACCGTCACGACAGACGGCGGCGCAATTCAATCCGGCACTGTCTATCTGGACTACCCGGACATCGGTATCTCCCGCATGGAGGTGGTCAAGGAGGAGGCGGGTAAGCGCACCATCTCCATGACCCTCTACAACGTATCCCCCGCCACCCTGGCAGGCAACAAGGACCGCACCGTCAAGCTGGCCTTCTATACCGATGACCTGCGGACCAAGGCGGCAAGCGGCATCGAAAGCAAGACCGCCGGAGTCACCGTCGACAATACCGACAAGAATGTTCTCATCATCTCCGATGAGGAGGCTCTGAAACGCATTGACGCCGGCAGCTTCACCCTGGAACTCACCTATGACCTGGGCAGCTATGTGAAGGCGCAGGGCCTGGAGGAGATCCCCTCCAACGGTGTGTACCTCTACGCCGACCTTTGGACCGAGGGCAAAGCCGGGGACCAGAGTGGTACGCAGCAGCTTATGGAGTACAGCAGCTCGGATAACCAGAAGGCCCTTCCGCTCTCCGGCGCCCTGGCCCGGACGGGTCAGGCCACCACGCTGAACGTGGATCTGAGCGCCGACAGCGAGGGTAAGACCGTCGCTACCGTGACCTTGAAAAACAACTCCATGAAAACTTACACCGGCACGCGGCTGACGGCCTCGCTGCTTGGCGCCAACGGTGAACTGCTTGAGACCAAGCTCACGACAATCACCGATGAGCTGCCCGGTGAGACTTCCTCCACCAGCACGGTGAACTTCGGCCAGTCGGGCAGCCGCGTGGTGGTCACGGCCTATACGCCCGGCACAGACGTCCTCACCTTTGATGGCTTGCCCGTGTCTATGGATGATTTCACCCCCGCCGAGGACGGCACGCTGACCTGTTCCATCTCCGGTATCTCGGCCAACGGCACTCTGGTCACCGCCGTGTCCGGCAGCGGCGGGAAGGTCTCCATCAACGGTACGGAGTCGGATGATGTGGGAAGCCTGTATGTCCCCATCGGCATAGGGGAGACGGTCATCACCGTCAATATCGGCAGTAATACCTACGTCCTGCACATCACCAGTGCCCATTCCTCCTCCGGCGGCGGTGGAGTCTCCAGTTACAAGATCACCGTTGAGTCCAGTGATCACGGCAAGGTCACCGCTGACCGCAGTTCCTCCAGAGCGGGAGCCACCGTCACACTGACTGCTGTGCCGGAGGACGGATACCGCCTCGCCAGCCTGACGGTCACAGATAAGAACGGGAAAACCGTAACACTGAACGACAAGGGCGACGGCAGTTACATCTTTACCATGCCGGCCAGTGCCGTTACGGTGAAAGCCACCTTTGGCGAGATCAGCTCGGATACCCTGCCCTTTGTGGACGTGTCCCTGGACAGCTGGTATTACGACGGAGCGGCCTATGTCTACGAAAAAGGACTGATGAACGGCACCAGCGCCACCACCTTCAGTCCCGACATGACCACCTCCCGGGCTATGATCGCCACCATCCTCTGGCGTCTGGAAGGCAGTCCTGTTGTGGACTATGCCATGATGTTCGACGACGTGGATCCCGGCTCCTGGTACGGTGAGGCGGTCCGCTGGGCCGCCAGCGAAGGGATCGTCAACGGGTACGGCAACAATCAGTTCGGGCCCGACGACCCCATCACCCGGGAGCAGATGGCAGCCATGCTCTACCGCTATGCACAGTACCAGGAGTACGATGTGAGTGTGGGAGAGAACGCCAATATCCTCTCCTATACAGATGCTGACCAGCTTGGGACGTGGGCTGTTTCCGCCATGCAGTGGGCCTGCGGTGCCGGGATCATCAACGGCACCGGCGACGGCAGCACACTGTCTCCCCAGGGTCAGGCCACTCGTGCCCAGGCAGCGGTGATGCTCATGCGGTTCTGTGACGGATACGTGACCTGGTAAACCCAATACAAAACAGCTCCCGTTGGTCAAAAGACCAACGGGAGCCGTTTGTATGTTCCGGCCCCATCCGACCGGCGCTTTTTTACAGCTTCAACATCCCAAAGGTGAAGACTGTGTCCCATTGCCAACGCTGTCCCCACCGCCGAGGGGGCGGTGCAGCTGGCCATGGAGGAGCTGCCCATCACCCTCCACGGTGCCCGGGTGCTGGTGGTGGGCTTCGGCCGGGTGGGGAAGCTCACCGCCCACCGGTTCCGGGCCCTGGGGGCACGGGTCAGCGTGGCCGCCCGGAAGTGGGCCGACCTGGCCTGGGCGGAGGCCTACGGCTACGCCCCGGAGCACCTGGAGAGCCTGGACGAGTGCCTGTGCGCCTACGACCTGGTGGTGAACACCGCCCCCGCCCGGGTGCTGGACGCTGCCCGCCTGGCCCAGCTGGAGCCCGACTGCCTGGTCATCGACCTGGCCTCCCGCCCGGGCGGGGTGGACATGGAGGCGGCGGCGCAGCTGGGGGTGCGGGTGATCTGGGCCCTCTCCCTGCCCGGCAAGGTGGCTCCCGTCACGGCGGGAAAGATCTTGCGGGACACCATATGTCATATTCTCTGTGAGTTAGGAGTCTGAGCATGGAACAAATTAGGGTGGGATTCGCCTTCTGCGGGTCCTTTTGTACATACGGCCAGGCCATGCCGGCCCTGGAGCGGGCCAAGGCCAGATACGGGGACGTGACCCCCATCATTTCGGAAAAAAGCGCCGAGACCGACAGCCGCTTCGGTCCAGCCCACGAGTTCATCCGGGAGATGGAGCGCATCTGCGACAAACGGGTCATCGACACCATCCCCAAGGCCGAGCCCATCGGCCCCAAAAAGCTCCTGGATGTGCTGGTCATTGCCCCCTGCACCGGGAGCACCCTGTCCCGGCTGGCCAACGGCATGAGCGACACGTCGGTGACCATGGCAGCCAAGGCCATGTGGCGCAACGGCCGGCCGGTGGTGGTGGCCGTGTCCACCAACGACGGCCTGGCCGGCTCGGCCAGGAACATCGCGACGCTGCTGGACAAAAAGCACGTCTTTTTCGTCCCCTACCGCCAGGACGACCCGGTGGGGAAACCCACCTCGCTGGTGGCCGACTTCACCAAGATCAACGACACGGTGGACGCCGCCCTGGAAGGTCGGCAGCTCCAGCCCCTGCTGCTGGGTCCGGCGTGAAAGAAACCCCCTTGGGACATCTGTTCGGATGTCCCAAGGGGGCATTTTTATGGGCGTGGGGACAGCTTGGCCAGCTCACCGGAGATCTGGGCGGCGTACTCCACGGACAGGCGGACGGCCAGGGTGAACTCGGGGGCGGTGGTGCGCCGGAAGAGACCCACCACCCCCAGGGCGTACCGGAGGGTGCCGCCCAGGCCGAAGATGGGGGCGGATACCGACCGCAGGCCGATGCGGAACTCCCCGTCCTCCACGGCGTAGCCCTGGGACCGGATGGTGCGCAGATCCTCCATGAGCTTGTCCGGGTCGGTGATGGTGTGGGGGGTGTGGGGGACCGGCGGATAGGCCCGGATGAGCCGGGCCTGTTCGGCCTCGGAGGAGCAGTAGGCCAAAAAGAGCTTGCCCTGGGAGGTACAGCACAGGGGCAGGCGGCAGCCCACCTCGGAGACGATGCGCAGGCCGCTGCCCTCGCTGGACTGATCCAGGGTGACCACTTCGCCGCCGCTGCGGACGGCCAGAAAGGCGGTGGCGCCGGTGACCGCCGACAGCCGGGCCAGATAGGGGGCGGCCACATTGGTGATGTCCCAGGAGGCGCTGACGGCGCAGCCCAGCTCGAAGAGCCGCAGCCCCAGACAGTAGCGGCCGTCGGCCTGCTGGGCGACCATGTGGTGCTCCCGCATGGTGGAGAGAAGGCCGTGGATGGTGCTCTTGGGCAGGCCGGAGCGTCCCTCCAGCTCGGAGAGAGTCAGGGGGGACCGGCTCTCCCCCAGCAGCTCCAGCAGGGTCATGGCCTTGTCCACCGAGCGGATCTTTTTTCCTCCCTCCATGGCGGGCCTCCTCAGAGCTTGCCGGACCGGTGGGCGATCATCTCGGCGGCGATGGAGATGGCGATCTCCTCCGGAGTCTCCCCGCCGATGGGCAGGCCGATGGGGGAGTGGACCCGGTCCATATCCGCCTGGGAGAAGCCCAGCCCGGCCAGCCGTTCCCGGGTGGCGGCCACCTTATGCCGGCTTCCGATGCAGCCCACATAGGTGGCGGGGGTGGTGAGGACCTGGGAGAGGACCTCGAAATCGCTCTGGTGGCCGGGGGTCATGATGACCACATAGTCACGGCCGGTGATGGTGATGTGGTCGAAGATGTGCCGGTAGTCTCCCAGAATGATGCGGATGGCCTGGGGGAACTGCTCCGGTACGGCGGCCTGGGGCCGGTCGTCGAAGAGGACCACCCGGAACCCCACCTGGGTGAGGACGGGGCACAGGGCCTTTCCCACGTGGCCGCCGCCGAAGAGGTAGACCACGCCGGCCTGGACCAGGGGTTCCACGTAGAAGGAGGGCTCCTCCTTCCGGAGGACGCCCCGGCTCAGAAGCATGGGGCGCAGGTCCTCCATGCTGAGGGCGTCGGCGAAGCGGAGTCCGTGGGTGGCGTCATAGAGCCCCAAAGACCAGGAGAGGCCCTCCTGGACGGGGGTGATGAGCCACACGTCCTCGTCACAGCGGGTCAGGGCCTCCACAATGGCGTCCAGTACGGGGAGGGCGGCGGCGTCCAGGACCTGGAAGGCCACCGTCACGTTGCCACCGCAGATCATGCCGATGTCCTGGACCTCGTTGGGGGAGAGGCGGAAGGCGTGGACCAGGGAGGCACCGCCGGAGCGGAGGAGTGTCAGGGCGTACTCCTGGCTCTTGCGCTCTACGGCGCCGCCGCCGATGGTACCGGTGGCGGTACCGTCGGCAAAGACCGCCATCTTGGCGCCCTCTCCCCGGGGGGAGGAGCCGGAGCTGGCCACGATGGTGCAGAGGACGGCCTTATCCCCTTTGAGAAGGGCGGTGCGCAGGGCTTCAAAAAGTGCTTTCATTCCGCTCACCTCACTGGGCCTGCTTGCCGATGGAGTTGGCCACCAGGGCGTCGTACTGCTCCCGGGTCAGCTCACAGTGGTAGAAGAGGTCATAGTACCGGGCCACCTCCTCGTAGAGGTCGTAGTCGGCGGCGTCGGGGTAGAGGAGCTTGGCCATCCACATCATGCCCAGGTAGCGCTGGACAGAGGGGGGAAAGCCCATCCAGTTGTAGGGACCCATGGGGGTCTCGTAGTAGTTTCCGCTGGAGATGGCGGTGAGCTGCTGCCAGGTGGAGTCGGAAGCCACGGCGTCGTAGGCGCTGTCGGGGGCAAAGATGATGTAGTCGGGGTCCCACAGCAGGATCTGCTCCAGGCCCACCTCGTTGCCGGTGCCCTTGGAGGAGGGGGACTCCACCACGGCCAGGTTGTTGGACAAGAGGTCGATGATCTCGGAGTGGTAGGAGTTCTGAGCGATGACGTTCTGGCCGTCGGGGCCGGTGATGTAGAGAAGGTCCACCTTCTCCACGCTGTCGGCGATGGCGGCGGTGCGGGCATAGATCTCCTCGCAGTAGGAGGCCAGGGTCTCGGCCTCGGCCTCCATGCCCACCAGCTGGCCCAGCAGGCGGTAGGCGTCGCCGGTGGTCTGGGTGGTGGCGGTGATGTGGACGAAGGGCACGCCGGTCTGCTCCTGAAGGGCGTCCAGGTCCTCCACGATGGTGTCCTTGGGCTCGCCCACGTCGATGACCACCTGAGCGCCGGAGGCCAGGAGGGTCTCCAGGTTCAGCTCGCCCTTGCCGCCGTAGAGCTGGCCCAGCAGGGGGAGGTTGTAGTACTCGGTGTCCAGATAGGCCTCGGCGCTCTCGTCCCACTCGTTGGCGATGCCCACCAGCTTGTCGGGACACAGGGCGAAGAGGACGATCTGGGCCAGAGGGCCGGAGACGGCCACCTTGTCGATTTGAGCGGGAAGCTCCACCTGCCGGCCCACCGAGTCGGTGAAGATCCGGGTCTCAGAGGCGGTGTCGGTCCCGGCACTCTGCGTCTCCGCCGGGGCGGAACCGGTGGGGGACGGGGTTGCGGCGGTGCCGCCGCCGCAGGCGCACAGGGAGAGGGTCAGGGAGAGGGCGAGAAGCAGAGAGAGCAGCTTTTTCATGGGTCCAAACTCCTTTCAGTTTCCGGGGGAATGTCCTTGGCGTCAAAGATCAGGATTGCCACTGTCCGGTCCACCGGCAGGCGGTAGGGGTACCGGGGGTCGTCCTGGGGCTCCAGCCGGGTGCGGACAAAGTCCTCGGTGATGTCGGCGGGGTCGGTATCCTTGCTGTAGAGCCGGAAGAATCGGAGGCCGTCCTCCACACTCTTCAGGGGCTGGTCCAAGCGCAGGGCCAGCTCCCGGCGGGTGAAGGGGACGCCCAGTTTAGTGAGGCGGTGCTCCAGCTCAGCGCCGCCGTGGCGCCGGTCGGGGATCTTTTCCCGGGAGAAGCGGTGGTGGGTCCACACCGGCTTCACCACCACGGCTTTGCCCCGGCACTGCCTCCGGACGCAGCGGAGGATCTCCTCTGGGGAGCCGAAGAAGCAGAAGAGCATGGCGTCGTAGGGCTCCTCCGGGGGCTGGGCAAAGAGGTCGCCCTCCCGAATCTCCAGGTTGGGGAAGGTATTTTTTCGTTGGAGCACGGCCAGGGCCTCGGCGGAGCGGTCGGCGGCCACCACCTTCCGGAAGCGGGGAGCCAGGGCCAGGCTGGCAAAGCCCAGTCCACAGCCGGCGTCACAGATGACAGCGTCAGCCGGAACTGCTTCGGCCGTTGTCCGGGCGATCTGTTCGTAGAAGTCGGAGTGCTCCGCCGCCGTCTCCATATAGGCCACCATCTCCTCTGTCCAGTGGTACATGTGCCGGCGGACGGGGGAGAGCAGGGTGCCGTGCTCGGTGCGGGTGAAGCGGACGGGGACCTGGTAGAGGGTGTGGAGGAGGGACTCGTTCAGGACCTCCTCCGGCGCTCCGTCGGCCAGGATGCGGCCCTGGTGGAGGGCCACCACCCGGTCGGCGTAGAGGAGGGCCAGCTGGGGGTCGTGGCAGGAGAGGAGGATGGTGTAGCCCCGCCGGGCCAGCTCCGCCGTCTTGTCCAGCACCCGGACCCGGTTGCCGAAGTCCAGGCTGGAGGTGGGCTCGTCCATGAGGAGAATTTTGGCCTGTTGGGCCAGGGCCCGGGCGATGAGCACCAGCTGCTGTTCGCCGCCGGAGAGGTGTTGAAAATCCCGGTCGGCCAGGGAGCGGATGCCCACCTGTTCCAGGGCCTCCAGGGCGATGGCCTCCTCTTTGGGACCGGGGTTTGCGAAGGGGGAGAGCTGGTGGTGGGTGCCCATGAGCACCATATCCAGCACCGGATAGGAGAAGGTGGGGTGGTGGTTCTGGGGGATATAGGCGATCTCCCGGGCCAGGGCCCGGGCGGAGAGGCGCCGGGTGTCCCCGCTCCTGAGGGAGATCACCCCCTCATAGCCGGGCAGCAGCCCCAGCACGCACCGGAACAGGGTGGACTTGCCCGCTCCGTTGGCCCCCAGGAGAAAGACCAGCTCCCCCACCCCCAGGTGGAGGGACACCCCCTGGAGGACGGGGCGGTCGCCGTAGGAAAAGCGCAGATCACGGATGTCCAGCATCAGCGGAACCCTCCCTTCCGCATCATGAGATAGAGGAAGAAGGGGGCGCCGATGAAGGCGGTGAGGATGCCGATGGGGATCTCGGTGGACAGGAGGTTGCGGGACACGTTGTCCACCGCCAGGAGGAAGACGGCGCCGAAGAGCATGGAGGCGGGCATGAGGGCGCGGTAGTCGTTGCCCACCAGACGGCGGCCCAGGTGGGGGACCACCAGCCCCACCCAGCCGATCATGCCGGAGACCGAGATGGAGGCGGCGGTGACCAGGGTGGCGCACAGGGCCAGAATGAGGCGCAGCCGGTTGGTGTGGATGCCCATGGTCCTGGCCTCCTCGTCCCCCAGGGTGAGCAGGTTGATCCGCCAGCGCAGGAGGAAGAGAGGGACGAGCCCCAGCGCCATGGGGAAGATCACGTAGACCACATCGGCGGTCTTGGTGGCGGAGAGGGAGCCCATGAGCCAGTAGGTGATCTCGGGCAACTGGTTGGTGGGGTCGGCCACCAATTTAATATAAGAGGTGGCGGAGGTGAAGAGGGAGCTCACCATGATGCCAGAGAGGACCAGGTTGAGCACCCGCTTGCCCGGAGCCCGGGCGGCCAGCAGGTAGACCAGGGCCACAGTGAGGATGGAGAAGCAGAAGGCGGAGAGCGTGACGGCCTGGCTGCGTCCCCCCATCAGGATGGCCAGAGCGGCGCCGAAGGCGGCGCCGGAGGAGGCACCCAAAATGTCGGGGGAGGCCATGGGGTTCTGAAAAATGCCCTGGTAGGTGCTCCCTGCCGCCGCCAGGCAGCAGCCCACCAGGCAGGCCATGATGATCCGGGGCAGCCGGATCTGCATGACCACCGTCTCCATCTGGCCCGTCCAGGTCGTCTCTAGGGGAAAGAGAGGGCCGACATCCACGCCGGGGAGCCGGTCCAGCAGTCCGCCCAGAGCGGCGCCCAGCCGGTAGAGGAGGACCCGCACCACCTGGTCCAGAGGGACGCCGTACCGGCCCAGGCAGAAGGAGAGGAGAAAGACCGCCAGAAGCAGAACGCCCAGGGCGGCCAGTTTCCCGGCGGCGTTCTGCCGGGAGGGGCTGAGGGTCTTGCCGTGTCGGTTCATTCCATGCACCACGCAAACAAAAAGTCTGATTTGAGATGAGTGTAGCAAATTTCCCGGCGGCTGGCAAGAAGACCATTCGCTATTGCAAAATAATTGTTCGATATAATCGAATTTATGATATTCGGAAAAGATCAAAAGTATTTGGCCGGAAAGATTGCGAAATGGCGGACAAAACCGGGCGACAGTGCACATTTTATTTGAATTTCAAACAAAATACGGAGAAATGAGGGCTGAGAGGGGTAGCTGTCCCAGTAAGAACTGGAAAAAACAAGGGGGAGATATGGTGATTAGCCACAAAAATAGCCGTTCAAAATTGTGAGCTCACTGGGAAAAACGGCTTGCATTTTTGAAAGTCGGGTAGTATCATGAGCATGCAATAACTAAATTTGAGCAATAAAAACTTTTTGTGAGGTGGAGAACCATGATGAAGCAACAGGCAGGGACCGGCAGTGTATTCAGCTTTGAAGGGACCCCTTCCGCTGGCCAAATGATTCCCCTTGGATTCCAGCACGTGGTGGCAGCCGTGGTGGGCATCATCACCCCGGCTATCCTCATCTCGGACACCTGCGGCCTGAGCGCCGCGGAGCGGACCCTGATGATCCAGGTCTCTCTGATCCTGACGGCGGTGGCCACCCTTTTGCAGCTATTCCCCATCTTCGGCCGCATCGGCTCTCGGCTGCCGGTGATCATGGGCATCAGCTTCGCCTATATCCCCACCCTCCAGGCCATCGGCGGACAGTTTGATCTGGCCACCATCCTGGGCGCAGAGATCGTGGGCGGCTGTGTGGCCATCCTCTTCGGTGTCTTTGTCAAATGGATTCGTCCCCTCTTCCCGCCCCTGGTCACCGGCACGGTGATCTTCACCATCGGCCTGTCCCTCTATCCCACCGCCGTGCGGTACATGGCCGGCGGCAATGCCGCCAGCGCGTGGTTCGGCAATCCCCGGAGCTGGGCGGTGGCCCTCATCACCCTGGCCGTGGTGGTCTTCCTCAACAACTTCACCAAGGGCATCCTGAAGCTGGCCTCCATCCTCATCGGCATGGTGGTGGGCTATGTCATCGCCTACTTCCTGGGCATCGTGGACCTCTCGGGGGTGAGCGGCGCGGCCTGGTTCGCCCTGCCCCGGTTTATGCCCTTTGAGATCAAGTTCGTCCCCTCCGCCTGCGTCTCCCTGGCCATCGTGTATGTGGTCAACGCGGTGCAGACCATCGGCGACCTGAGCTCCACCACCATGGGCGGCATGGATCGCCTGCCCACCGACAAGGAGCTCTCCGGCGGCATCATCGGCCAGGGCGTCATGAGCATCGTGGGCGCCTTCTTCGGCGGCCTGCCCACCGCCTCCTACAGCCAGAACGTGGGCATCGTCACGGTGAACCGGGTCATCAACCGGGCCGTCTTCACCCTGGCCGCCGGCATCCTCCTGGTGGCCGGCCTGGTGCCCAAGTTCGCCTCCGTGCTCACCACCATCCCCCAGTGCGTCATCGGCGGCGCCACCATCTCCGTCTTCGCCACCATCACCATGACCGGCATCCGCATGATCACCGAGGGTGGCTTCACCCCCCGGAAGAGCTCCGTGGTGGGCCTCTCCGTGGCTCTGGGCGTGGGCATCACCCAGGTGTCCGGCTGCCTGGCGGGCGAGGGCTTCCCCAGCTGGGTGTCCACCGTGTTCGGCTCCTCCTCCGTGGTGGTGGCCACCATCATGGCCATCCTCCTCAACCTGATCCTCCCCAAGGAACCCGAAAACAGCAAGTAAACGGCAAAGGAACCCGGCGGCCATGGCCGCCGGGTTCCTTCCGGACTGTTTACTTCTCCGAGGCCGACTTGGCCTCGTCGATGTAGCTATATAAGGTATATTTGGAGATGCCGAAGTACTTGCACACCTTGTAGCCCGACTTGGTGATGAGGAAGGCGCCGGTGTCGTTGAGGAACTGGATGGCCTTGACCTTGTCCTCCTTGTTCATGAGGGCCACCGGCTTGCCCACCAGCCGGACGCTTTGCTCGATGAGCTCGTCCAGCAGGTCGGCCACGTTCCGGGAGATGTGTTCCGGCTCCTCCTGGGGGAGGTCGGTGGCGGTGAAGCTCTTCAGCACGTCCTCCATGGCCAGCATGAGGGTGATGTCGTAGTTGATGGCGAAGATGCCGATGGCCTTGCCGTCGTCGTCCCGGAGGTAGATGGTGCTGGACTTGAGGATCTTGCCGTCCTCCGACTTGGTGAGGTAGCTCAGCCGGTCCTCCGGCACCGCGCCGCCGTCCCGCAGGGCCTCCAGCACTACGTGGGAAGGGCCGTCCCCCACCCTCCGGCCGGAGACATGGCCGTTTTCGATGGCCACGATGGAGGTCTCCGGGTCGTTGGAGGCCAGGTCGTGGACCACCACCTCGCAGTTGGGGCCGAACTGCCGGGCGATGCCCTTGGCCAGCTGGAGGCAGAATTCCAGATTGGACGCTTGCATAGCGAACCACCTTTCCCGAAAAAATCATTTCTATCCTTATTATATCCGTTCCCCGGAAGGATTTCAACAAAAAGTCAGGTCGCCAAATTATTTTTGATTTATCTATTGCGCTGCAGGTCAAAATATGATAAAGTGAATACGGCAGAAGGGCAAGCCTTGTGCACAAATGACAATTCAAGCTGTAACGAAGTGCTGCGCGCACGGGCTGGTGTTCATTCTGAGAAGAATGGGCACCTTTTGTTTTAAACGGAAAAAGTTGACCGGGGCAAACACCCGGAAATCGGATAGGAGGAGAGGCACATGCTGCTGATCGGAAACGGAAGGCTCATCACCAGAGACCCCGCCCTGCCCTACCTGGCGGACGGCGCCGTGGCAGTGGAGGGAGAGGTCATCAAGGAAGTGGGTGCCCTGGCCGACCTGAAGGCCAAGTACCCCGACGCCCGGTTCGTGGACGCCAAGGGCGGTGTCATTATGCCCGGCCTCATCAACGCCCACACCCACATCTACTCCGGCCTGGCCCGGGGCCTGGCCATCGAGGGCAACAACCCCACCAACTTCCTGGAGGTGCTGGAGGGGACCTGGTGGAACATCGACCGCCACCTG
>CAUBHZ010000006.1 GCA_958435885.1 uncultured Intestinimonas sp.
CCGTCAGTGGTCTTCTGGATGGTGAAGGTGTCGTCGATGGCCTCGGTCTGGCCGTCGGCGGTCACCTGGTAGGTGACGATGGAGAAGGAGTCGGCGTCCATCTCGATGACGGAGTAGGAGGGCAGCCAGTTCTGGCTCCGGTTGGCGATGTAGTCCTGCTGGGCGGCGATGAGCTCGTAGAACTTGGAGCCGGAGGCGGAGTTGGCGGTCATGTACAGGGTGCCCTTGGGGTTGACCACGGTGTTGCCGGTGGTGTCCTCAATGGTGTAGCAGCCGTTGTCGACCTGGAAGGCGTCGTGGGCAGCGGTACCGGCGGTGTCACCCTCCTCGGGGTACAGGGGGATCTTCTCGTCGGTCTGGGTGTTGTAGGCGTTGTCCCAGTCGTAGTCGCTGCCGTCCTCGTTGAGACGGAACTCATAGGTGCCGTGGGTCTGGCCGTCACCGTAGAGCAGCTTGGAGCGGCTGTAGGTGTGGTCGTGGCCCTGGAGCACCACGTCGATGTCGTACTCGTCAAAGATGGGGGTGAGCTGGGTGCGCAGGATCATGCCGTCGGTGTCAGAGTGGTCCAGGCCGGTGCCGTAGATGTCCTGGTGGATGGTCACGATGCGCCAGGCAGCGTCGGGGTCGGAGGCCACGGCCTCCTGGATGGTCTTCTCGTGCTCGGCCACGTTATAGTTGTTGGTGTTGAGGACGATGAAGAGACCGGAGCCGTAGGAGTAATAGTAGTCGCCGCCGGCCTCCGTCTCACCGTAGCCGGTGGTGTTGGGGTTGTTGAAGTGGTAGGTGTAGTCGGGGTTCAGGGAGTCGTGGTTGCCGATGGTGGTGGCCACGGGCAGGCCGGAGAGCACGGAGGAGGACAGGTAGCCCGCGTACTCCTCTTCCTTGGCTTTACCGGTCTTGTTGACCTGGTCGCCGGCGGAGATGATGAAGTTCAGGTCGGGGTTCTGGGCGGAGGCGATCTCCAGGGTGCGGTTCCAGGCGAAGGCATCGTTGCGGGCGGCGGTGTTGGCGGCGCCGGAGTCGCCCTTCAGGGTGTCGCTGCCCTGGGTCTGGCCCTTGGAGGCGCCGATCTGGGGATCGCCCACGTAGAGGATCTTCACGCTCTCAAAGCTGCCGGTATTGTACTCCTGGACCTCGGTCTGCACGCCGTTCTTCTCCACGGTGTAGTAGTAGGTGGTGTTGGGCTCCAGGCCGGTCACCACCACGTGGTTGTAGTCGTAGGCCACGCCGTCGGTGAGGCTGGTGTCCACCTGGCCGGAGGTGCCGGTGAAGGCGGTCAGGCTGTTCTTGTCGGTACCGAAGTGGACCACGGGGGTGGCGGTCTTGCCGGTCTCGCTCTTGCTGTACCAGGCGAAGTTGAGCTGGGTCTCGTCGGCGCCGGGGGTCAGGGAGACCTTGGTGTAGTCCGTGGCCACGCTCTCCCACTGGCTCACCCAGGCCTGCCACTCGGCGGAGCCGCCCGTGACGCTGCTGTCGTTGTAGCTGGCCGCCAGCGCGAAGGGACAGGCGCTCAGGGCCAGGGTGCCGGCCAGGACACCGGCAAGGATCTTGTTGCGTTTCTGCATCTGTTCCAACTTCCTTTGTCATTTGGTTTGTTTGCTCAGTAACCGTGACGCAGTATAACACGCAAAAATTCAGCTTACAATACGTTTTCTGCAACATTTACGCGCTTTTTACTTTGTTTACAGGACTGTTATGAGATGGTTACATACCGGCCCCGGAGGCGCAGAAAAGCCGGAGCATTGGCTCCGGCTTTCCGCTGTTGTCCGTTCTGTGCTCAGGCCTTTCCGGCCTTTTTCCGGCCCCGGCCGTGGGCGATCCGCACCACCGTACCCGTCAGGGCGAAGAGGGCTATGGCGTTGGGGATCACCATCAGGTTGTTGAACATGTCGGTGAGCTCCCACACCAGATCGTTGGACATGAGGGTACCCAGGAAGATGAAGATCAGCGCTATGACCGCGTATACGGGGACGGCCTTTTTGCCGAACAGGTAGATCACGTTGATCTTGCCGAACAGATTCCAGCCCAGCACGGTGGAGAAGGCGAAGAAGAACAGGCACACCGCCACGAACATGGCGCCCGCCTCGCTGCCAAACACGGTGCCAAAGGCCACCTGGGCCAGATTGGTCTTGCTGATGCCCTCGGGGATGACACCGGAGTAGAGGATGCCGCCCTCGGTGTACAGGGTGGAGATGATCACCAGGGCGTTGAGGGTGAGGACCACGAAGGTGTCGATGAACACGCCGACCATGGCCACCACGCCCTGGTCGTGGGGGTCCTTCACGTTGGCCTGTGCGTGGGCGTGGGGGGTGGAACCCATACCGGCCTCGTTGGAGAAGAGTCCCCGCTTGGCACCCTGGCTGATGGCGGTCTTGATGGCGTAGCCAAAGCCGCCGCCGATAATGGCCTGGGGCTGGAAGGCGTAGCGGAAGATCAGGGCAAAGGTCTCGGGCAGGTAGGCCAGCCGGGCCACCAGCACCGCCAGACCGCCCACCAGAAAGATCACCGCCATGATGGGGACCAGCTTCTCCGTCACCGCGGCCAGGCGGTCGATGCCGCCCAGGAAGATCACCGCGCAGATGACCACCAGAACGATGCCCACCACCCAGGAGGGCACGTGGAAGGCAGTCTGGAAGGTGGAGCCGATGGAGTTGGACTGGACCATACAGCCCATGAAGCCCAGGGCCAGGATGATGGCCACGGCGAAGAAGCCGGCCAGGAACTTGCCGAAAGCCCCTTTGAAGGCGGTAGTGATGTAGTAAACAGGGCCGCCGTGGATGGCGCCCTGCTCATCCACCACCCGGGTCTGGATGGCCAGGGTGGCCTCGGCATAGATGGTGGCCATGCCGAAGAAGGCAATGATCCACATCCAGAAGATGGCGCCCGGTCCGCCGGTGAGGATGGCGCCTGAGGCGCCCACGATGTTGCCGGTGCCCACCTGGGCGGCGATGGCGGTGGCCAGGGCCTGGAAGGAGCTCATGCCCCGCTCCTGCCGCCCGCCCCGCAGGGACAGGTTGCCGAACACCCGCCGCATACCCTCTCCGAAGCAGCGCACCTGGATGAAGCGGGTGCGGATGGAGTACCACAGCCCCACGCCGATGAGCAGAAAGACCAGGATATAACTGGACAGGGTCACATTGATGTTGCAGACAACGTGATAGAGCCAGGCTTCCAGTGCTTGAAATGCTTCCAACATACGTCCTCTCTCCTCTTTCAGAACAAAAAACAGGCCGTGGGTCCACCCACGGCCTGAAAAGATAAACATCACCCGTAAACGGGCCGAAACAACGGTCCGCAACGGGGTCCATTCTCTGTCCTTTTGCCTGAGAGATTGACGGCGCGTCACTGCGCCGTTTTGCCCCTTCGGCACCCAGTTCATGAGCTTCTCCAGAGTGACATTCACGCACAGTCCTCATTCCTGACCGGAACGCCTGAGAGTGTTACTCCTTCGGCAAGCCAACGGCTTTTTTCTGGGCGCTTCTACTGTCTGTCCTGTTCGATTGTGATGGACATTATACCGCCATCGGCGGACAATGTCAAGTCCTGCTTCCGTCCCCTCCCAGGTGGATCATCCCGCACTTAAAGAAGCAGCAGGACTCATATCCGTTCCAGGCTATGCCTCTGAGCGGCGTAGCACGCAAAAAGAGGGGCCCTTGGACCGCGATCCGGGTTTGTTTGGCTCTCTTTTGCACTGCTTAGGCAGTATAGATATCAATAGGAGAGCATGACCCATCGAGGTAGGGAGGTGCTTTTGCACCGTGCAAGCGTTTTGGGCTGAAGCCCCCCTAAGGCAACAAGGTGTTCCTCCACCTTCCAGCCAACGAGCCGACTCTTGCAGCCTTGTTTCTCCGCAGTTGTTGTCTACTGATTCAGCCTTATTATCTATATTGCATTCAGTTAGATTTCACAGCTCTGTCCTTCTTATTTCTTATGAACAAGTTTTGAAATAATCGTTTACCTATCAATATCTTCAAATATCGCTTTACTCTGTAATGAAAACTTTTGAGATATTTCACTGTGTTCTTTTACTCCCATGCTGTACGAAAGCTAAACTTTACAGAAATTTTTTCCAATTCATTCAGCAAAGTTGAAAAACCATTTTCTATCTGTATATAATAAAATATGTGAATATGGGCAAGAGTTACTGGAGGGTCCAAGTTGAAAAAAATTGTGATCATCAGCAACATTCCTGTCACAGCAGATAACCATCGGGCTGTTTTAGAAGGTATCTTTTCTGACGTATCTATCGATGTGGTCACAATCTCCGAAATTCACGGCGGTTTGATCGCATCCGACGTGGCCGTGGTAACCGCACTGGACATTGTCCCCTACGCTCAGAAGTATCTGGACCCCAAAAGCAGGATCGTCCAATCCAGCTATACCTTAAAGAAAAGTCAGTTGGAAATGATCCGCAGTTTGGAAGATGCCGGGCCTATCGTGGTGGCTCATGAGACACCCATGGCCGCCATGGCCCGCTGTACGCTCCTTCAGCGTCTGGGAATTCCGGCAGAGCAGATGCGGGTCTGGTACCCGGGAATGGACCAGAATCTTCTGAAGGGGAACATCGTCCTTTTCGGCGATATGGTACTTCCGTCCGGATACACCGAGGCCATCCGCATTCGAGGCCGCATGTTCAGCATCATAACCATCTTCGAGATCGCTCTGGGGCTGGGAATCCACAATATCACCTCCACCCCCAGCTTTGAGGCCTATTTCCAGCAGGTCTGCACGGAATTCAGACCCTCCATCAACGACCTGACCGTCAGCGAGTTCAACGCCATCATGGGCAATGATGCCCAGCAGAAGGGTCTTCTTGCCTTCACCGGTGATCTGCGCATCTTTTACTGTGACACCTATGTCGCCTCCCTGGTCCAAAAGCCGCCCAAAGATCTCATCGGCAAGCAGCTCTTTGACGCGCTGCCTTTTCTGCGCTCCTGCCAGATTCACCGGGGCAACGACGCTCAGGAGCAGCTGGTGATTCACGACGGAAAAACCTATGCCGCCAAGCTCAATATTGTCCTCCAGACGGAGCAGGAGACAGGGTATCTGCAGATCTCCGACTACTGGGCGGAGGAGCAGCGTCAGGGCAAGCTGCGCCGACAGGTCACAGAGGGCCGTTCGAAAGCCAAATACACATTTCGGGACATCGCTGGGAACAGTCTGGCACTCTCGGAGTGCAAGGCCATCGCGCAGCGCATGGCCCGGTCGGATTCCAGCATTCTCATCACCGGGGGGACCGGCGTAGGCAAGGAACTTTTTGCCCAGTCCATCCACAACGCTTCCGCCCGGAGCCAGCAGCCCTTCATTGCAGTGAACTGCGGCGCACTGGTGGAAAGCTTGCTGGAAAGCGAGCTCTTTGGTTATGAAAAGGGAGCCTTTACCGGCGCCAACAAAAATGGGAAGCAGGGACTCTTTGAGCTGGCCCATAAGGGCACACTCTTTCTGGACGAGATCGGTGAGATGCCTCTCCACCTCCAAGTCCGCCTGCTCCGGGTCCTTCAGGAAAAAGAAGTGGTCCGGGTCGGCGGCGACCTTGTTATTCCCGTAGATGTGCGAGTCATCGCCGCTACAAACAAAGATATCCCAGAGCTGATCCGCCAGAACCGTTTCCGCAGCGACCTTTTCTACCGGCTGAACGTCCTCCCCCTCTACATTCCTCCCCTTTCCGCACGCAGAGAGGATATTCCCCTGCTGATCGACTACTTCAAACAGAAGCTAAAAGCCGACTTCACACTGACAGAACAGGCCAAGGAACAGCTTCTGGCCTATCCCTTTCCGGGTAACGTCCGGGAGCTGAGAAACTGTGTGGAATATCTCTCCAACCTGGGACTTCGGGAGATCCGTCCCTCGGATCTCCCTCCCTACATTTTGTATCAGACCCCCGGCTCCACGGACATTGGCTCTGGACCTCCCCCCCTTGCCCTGGAGCGCAGCCGCTCGGAGGCAGCACCGATTACCTCAGAACAGGCCCTGATCCTGCGGGCGGTGGCCTCCTTGAACCTCTCCGGACTAGGTGCCGGTCGGCGCAGCATCTGCGCCTATCTGCTCCAGCACCACACGCCCCGCCCGGAATCCTCCGTCCGGCAGGCGCTCGCCTCCCTCTCTGAGCTGGAGCTCGTCCACATCGGCCGCGGCCGTGGAGGCGTCCGCCTGACAGAGCAGGGCCGTGAAACGCTGCGTGACATGGACATGTCTTCTCTTTCTTGGATATGATCCAGTTATTGCCCCGTTTTATCCCATTTATATATTCAATGGGATAAAACGGGACTTTATTTTCCCATTTTCCTTGGAATGGGTGCTCCTTGCCCACGGCAGAAACAGAAAAAACTACCCTTGCACAGCAGAAAAAGGCGAAAAATGCATCTGTCAAAGACCTGGCACGGGTCTTGCATATTTGTATAGGCAGAAACCAACAAATATGCTGGTCCTCTCTCAGATGGTCCAGATCAGTCCCAGTTCTGAACAGAAAGGGAGCGTGATACTGATCGGCAAACAGATTCCTACCGTCCTTCAATGGAATTACACACAGGCCAATCATAACGTAAAAGGAGAGAATGAACGTGAAACTCAACGGCAAAAAATCTCTTGCACTGATCCTGGCAGCAACCTTGTCTCTCAGCATCCTTTCCGGCTGCGGAGGCGGTGGCAGCACTGAGGCCACCGATCCCAACGCCTCCGGCGCCGTAAGCACGGAGTCCGGCGCTCAGAAGGATTCTGCCACCCTGGCCACCAGCGGCGAGCCCACCAAATTCTTCCCCCACGGCTCCGAGGGCTCCAACGGCAACGACTATCTGGTACTCAACAACATTTATGATACCCTGGTGTTTCTGGACACCGACGGCACCCTGCAGCCCAGCCTGGCCAAGGAGTGGAGCGTCTCCGAGGACGGTCTGTGCTACACCTTCAAGCTGCAGGAGGGCGTGAAATTCCACGACGGCTCCGCCATGACGGCTGAGGATGTGGTCTTCACCTTCGACCTGGCCGTGCAAAACTCCACTGGCAAGGCCCTCATCATCAATTATGATCACGCTGAGGCCGTGGATGACACCACCGTCAACATCTACCTCACCGCTCCCTATGCCGCCTTCCTGAACGGCTGCGCCTCCCGGTCCGGCGGCATCATCAGCAAGGCCTATTACGAGGAGGTCGGTGAGGAGGGCTATCAGAAAGCCCCCATCGGCACCGGTCCCTATAAGTTTGTCTCCGCTGTCAGCGGCGATACCATCACTTTGGAGGCCTTCGAGGACTACTGGCGTGAGCCTGCCGCCATCAAGACCATCTATATCAAGACTATGACCGACGCCAGCACCCAGATCATCTCCCTGGAGAACGGCGACATCGACGCCATCCGCTCTCCTTCCATCAGCAGCTGCCTCAATCTGAATGAGGCCTCCGGCGCCACCTGGGCCAGCAGCGATTCCGCCGGCCGCGTCACCATGTACATCAGCGCCAATGCCGGTCAGCCCGGTGAGAACACTGAGTTCCGCAAGGCGGTCCAGTGTGCCGTCAACAAGGAAGACGTGGTCCTGGGCGCCACTGAAGGCTATGCCTCTATCCTGGACATCGACATGTGTCCCTCCTACTCCGGCTATCCCGAGGGCTACAAGACCGTGGCCTATGACGTAGAGGCCGCCAAGGCCCACCTGGAGGCCTCCGGCTACAACGGCGAGGAGTTCCAGATCATCGTGGAGGCCGGCACTGTCAGCGACACCACCGCCCAGATCATTCAGGCTCAGCTCATGGAAGTGGGCATCAACTGCACCATCAACGCCGTGGACACTCCCACCTTCAACGACCTGTGGTATGCCGGCACCTTCGGCGCCATGATCCGCAACACCAGCAGTTCCCTGCTGGACGCCGACGGCTTCCTCAACTACTTCATGGCCACCGAGGCCAACTACGCCCAGACCCTGAACAACCAGTATCCCCGCACCCAGGAGATCTACGATCTGGGCATGGAGGCCCGTGCCGCACAGGGCGATGCCCGGAAGGAGCTTTACCTCCAGATGGTGGACATCTGCACCGAGGAGGCCTATGAAGTGCCCCTCTTCTCCAACCCCGCCACCATGGCCTATCGTTCCGACCTCAACGGAATGAAGGTCTATCCTCTGGGTGTGTGCTATTTCTACGACTGGTCCTGGTAAGTTAAAAAACGCTTCTGACCGCATGCAAGTCCGTGGGCCGCTTCCCGAGCCGCCATATCCGCCGGGAGGCGGCCCACCATTCCGGGAGGGAACATTTTGCTGAAATATGTGCTAAAACGACTGCTGCTCCTGATACCGGTGGTATTGGGCATCACGTTCATCATCTTTGTGGTATTGAACCTGGCGCCGGGTGACCCCGCAGCCATGATCCTGGGCCAGGATGCCACAGCGGAGGCTCTGGCCGCAAAACGGGCCGAGCTGGGTCTGGACCAGCCCATCATCATCCAGTACATCCGCTACATCGCTGGTGTGCTGCAGGGCGATTTCGGCACCTCCTGGCTGAGCGGCTATGAGGTCCTGCCCGAGTTTCTCCACCGCATCCCCTATACCATTCTTCTGGGCTCTCTGTCCATGTTCGTGGCCGTGATCATCGGCATCCCCCTGGGCATCGTCGCCGCCATCCGGCAGTACCACTTTGTGGATTACGCCTCTCTGGCCCTGGCCCTGGTGCTCTTCTCCCTGCCCTCTTTCTGGTTCGCCATGATGGGCCAGATCCTCTTCTGCCTCACTCTGGGCTGGCTCCCCGCCTCCGGCGTGGGCTCCCTGACCCACTTCATTCTGCCTTCCATTACCCTGGGCGCCAATATCCTGGCCTCTCAGCTCCGAATGACCCGCACCAGTATGCTGGACGTCATCAAGCAGGACTACATCCGCACCGCCCGTGCCAAGGGCGCTGACGAGCGCCGGGTGGTGATTCACCATGTGCTGCGCAACGGCATGTTGCCGGTGATCACCCAGGTGGGCATCTCCTTCGCCTCCTGCATGGGCGGCTCTGTGGTCACCGAAACCGTATTCTCTATCCCCGGCATCGGCTCTCTCCTCATCAACGCCGTGAAAGGCCGCGACATCCCTGTTGTCATGGGTACCTTGATCTTTATCGCCATTTTTGTCGGTGTCATCAACCTGATCGTGGACATTATCTACGCCTTCATCGACCCTCGGGTCAAGCTGACCGCGTGAGAAAGGAGGTACTGAAATGAAACAGAATAAGCAAGCAGCTGCCTCCAAGCGCGCCGTCACCGGCCGCAGCGTATGGGGG
This sequence comes from uncultured Intestinimonas sp., assembly GCA_958435885.1. The sequence continues at coordinate 9,244 of CAUBHZ010000006.1, forward strand.
ATGGTCTGGTTCCGGTTCCGCAAAAACAAGCTTGCCATGGCTGGCCTGTTCCTGCTCATTATCATGATGGCCGCCATCCTGACCGCCCCGCTGTACGTACCCTATGAGCAGGTGGTCAAGCAGAACATCCTAGATAAGTTTACGGCTCCCTGCGCGGAATACTGGTTCGGCACCGATCAGTTCGGCCGTGATCTCTTTGCCCGCATCGTCTACGGCGGCCGCATCTCCCTCTTTATGGGCCTGGGTGTGGTAGCCATTTCCTTCGTGGCCGGCTGCGCCCTGGGCGGCGCCGCGGGCTACTTCGGCGGCAAGGTGGATTCCGTCATCATGCGGATCGTGGATATGTTCATGGCCATTCCCGCTATGCTTCTCTCCATGGCCGTAGTGGCCGCCCTTGGTACCGGCGTGGACAAGCTGCTGGTGGCCCTCTCCGTATCTCAGATCCCCCGCTTTACCCGGGTGGTACGCTCCTCCATCATGACCCTGCGCAACCAGGAGTTTGTGGAGGCAGCCAAGTGCTGCGGCACAAGCTCCGCCCGCATCATCATGAAGCACATTCTCCCCAACGGCATGGGTCCCGTCATCGTCTCGGCCACCCTGACACTGGGACAGGTCATCCTGAGTATCGCCTCCCTGGGCTTCCTGGGCATCGGCGTCTCCTCGCCCACTCCGGAATGGGGCACCATTCTCTCCGAAAACAAGGTCCATATCCGCTATCACCTCTATCTTGGCCTGATCCCCGGCATCTGCATCGCCCTGGCAGTCATGGCGGTCAACTTCATCGGCGACGGGCTTCGGGATGCGCTGGACCCCAGGACCAAGAATTAGGGAGGCAACGCATATGGCTAAAACCATTCAGAATACACCAAACGATAACGTGCTGCTGAAGATCGTGGATCTCCACGTCCAGTACGACACCGACGACGCCGTGGTCCATGCCCTCAACGGCTTTCATCTCACTCTGCACCGAGGCGAGAAGCTGGGGCTGGTGGGCGAGACCGGCGCCGGAAAGACCACCATGGCCCTGTCTGTCCTCCGGCTCCTTCCCACCCGCGTGGGCAAGGTCACCCAGGGCAGCATCACCTATGACGGCATCGATATCCTGCACGCCTCGGCCAAGACCATGCTGGGTCTTCGGGGCGCCCGGATCTCCATGATCTTCCAGGACCCCATGACCAGCCTCAACCCGGTCACCACTGTGGGGGACCAGATCCTGGAGGTACTCAAGCTCCACTTCCCCGAGATGACCGAGGAGGAGAAGAACGCCAGGGTGGATGACATCATGAAAATGGTTGGCATCCCTCCTGCCCGGAAGCACGAGTATCCCCATCAGTTCTCCGGCGGCATGAAGCAGCGCATCGTCATCGCCATGGCCCTCATCGCCGAGCCGGAGCTTCTTCTGGCCGACGAGCCCACCACCGCCCTGGACGTGACCATCCAGGCCCAGATCTTGGAGCTGATGAAGCAGCTCAAGGAGAAATTCAACTCCGCCATGGTGCTCATCACCCATGACCTGGGTGTGGTGGCCGAGTTCTGCGACAACGTAGCCATCGTGTACGCCGGTGAGGTCATCGAGTACGGCAGCGTGGAGGAGATCTACGCCCGGACAGCAAACCACCCTTATACCGCCGGGCTGTTCAACTGCATTCCCGACCTCTACACCACAGCGGAGCGGCTGGAGCCCATACCCGGATTTATGGCCGATCCCACCGATCTGCCTCAGGGATGCAAGTTTGCCCCTCGCTGTCCCCACTGCACCCAGCGGTGCCTGGAGGAGAATCCGGCCCTGCACATGCTGGGCAACCACGGCATCAAGTGCCACATGTTTGACGGCAAGGAGGCGGAGTGAGATGGCAAATGCGCTGGTAGAGGCAAAGCATGTAAAGAAATACTTCAAGACCCCCGCCGGACTGCTCCACGCCGTAGACGATGTGAGCTTTCAGATCGCCCCCGGCGAAACCCTGGGCGTGGTGGGTGAGTCGGGCTGCGGAAAGTCCACCCTTGGCCGCACCATTCTGCGCCTCATTGAGGCCACCGAAGGCGAAGTGCTCTACAACGGGGAAAACATCCTGAATTACTCCAAAAAAGAGATGAAAAAAGTTCACCTCAACATGCAGATGATCTTTCAGGACCCCTTTACCTCCCTCAATCCCCGCCTGTCCATCAGCAGCATCATTGCCGAGCCCATCAAGGTCTGCGGCACCCTGAAGAGCAACCGGGAGATCCAGGAGAAGGTCCGACAGCTGATGGATATCTGCGGCCTGCCTGACCGGTATGTGAACACCTACCCCCATGAGTTGGACGGCGGCCGACGTCAGAGAGTGGGACTGGCCCGCGCCCTGGCAGTGGACCCCAAGTTCATCGTCTGCGACGAGCCGGTGTCCGCTCTGGATGTGTCCATTCAGGCCCAAATTCTCAATCTGCTGATGGATCTCCAGGAGCAGCATGGTCTCTCCTACATGTTCATCACCCACGATCTGTGCGTGGTGCGGCACATCAGTACCAATATTATGGTGATGTACATGGGCAAGGTGGTGGAGTACGCCCCCAAGGATGAGCTCTTCCGGTACCAGGCCCATCCTTACACCAAGGCTCTGCTCTCGGCCATCCCCACCACCGACCTCTCCCGTCGGAACCGGGAACGCCATCCCCTCACCGGCGAGGTGGCAAACCCCATAAATCCCGCCCCAGGCTGCCGGTTTGCCCCCCGGTGCCCCTATGCCTGCGACAAGTGCAAGGAGCCCCAGAAACTGCGCGAGGTTGCGCCGGGCCACTATGCCGCCTGCGTGCTTTGTCAATCGTAAGGAGGACCGCCATGGATATTTATGAGAGAATGAAAGAGTTGGGCATCGAGCTGCCTGAGGCACCCCCGCCAGTGGGACTGTTCCTACCGGCCCGGCAGCTGGGCAATGCTCTCTTTGCCTCCGGCCAGGGCAGCTTTGACAAGGACCACCGTGTGGAGGGCAAGGTGGGCACCGACGTGACTTTGGAGGAGGCCCAGCTGGGTGCCCGCTACTGTATGCTCAATATGCTGGCCTCGCTGGACGCCTATCTGGGCGACCTGAACCGGATCTGCCGGGTGGTCAAGCTTCTGGCTTTCGTCTCCAGCGCCCCCGATTTTTATCAGCAGCCTGCCGTGGTCAACGGCGCGTCCCAGCTGCTGATCGACCTGTGGGGTGAGGACGGCCGGCACGCCCGCTCCGCCATCGCCACCAACACCCTCCCCTCCAATCTCAGCGTGGAGATCGAGGCCATTTTTGAACTCAAATAGGAGCGGGGACAGCGGAACGATATGCCCTTTGAAAGGGAGAATTTATATGTCAAAAAACGGAAATGCCCAGTATTTCCGGTGTGACCAATGCGGCGCTGAGGTGGATCTGCGGGAGCACGTCAACCTCTGCCCCCACTGCGGCGGCCTGCTGGAGGTACAATATGATCTGGAGGGGCTGAAGGCATCTGCCGGCGTCTTTCATGACTACCAGCGCAGCTCCATCTGGCGCTACCGGGACTTCATGCCCGCTGTGGCGGACAAAAGCATCGTGACCCTGGGCGAGGGAGGCACCCCTCTGGTCAAGTCCAAATATCTGGGGCCTGCCCTGGGCATTGAAAACCTCTATTTCAAAAACGATACCCTCATGCCCACCGGCAGCTTCAAGGACCGGGGCTACTCTCTGGCCATCAGCTACGCCATGGACATCGGCGTCAAGCGCGGTATTACATACAGCTCCGGCAACGCCGGTGCCTCTTTTGCCGCGTACAGCGCCCGGGCCGGCTTCCCGGGCGTGGTCATGGTGGAATATCAGGCCAGCTCCATGAAAAAGACCATGATCATGCTCTACGGTGCCAACACTGCGGTGCTGGACTTCGACAACTTCGCCCAGATTGAGACCATGCTGGATAAGGCGGTCACCGAGCTGGGCTGCTATTCCTTCGTCAACTTCATCAACCCCATCCGCCATGAGGCCATGAAGACCTACGCCTACGAGATCTACGGAGAGTTGGGTCGGGTGCCTGACTACTCCTTCCACCCCATGGGTACCGGCGGAGGTGCCTGGGGCACCTGGAAGGGCTACCGGGAGCTGGCGGCCATCGGGGTTACCGACAAGGTCCCCAGGATCGTCCCCGTGCAGCCTGAGGCGGTGTGCTGGCTAAAGCGTGCGGTCGACAGCGGCGCGGAGGTGGCTGAAATGTACGGCGACAGCACCAAGACCATCGCCCAGAGCATCTCCGGCAACAGCCCCCTGCAGGGAGGACGGCGCTTGCTCCGGGCTGTGCGCGAGTCCGGCGGCATGGCTATGGCGGTCAGCGACGAGGAGATCATGGAGGCCATGACCGACCTTGGCCATGAGGGCATCGGAGCCGAGCCCTCCTCCGCCTCCTCGGTTGCCGCTTTTAAGCAAGCGGTCAAGGCAGGAAAAATCCACGCCGATGAGACAGTAGTCTGCGTCATCACCGGAACGGCCTTCAAGCAGCCCAGTGTCGTGGAGCGCATCTCCTCCCTCCCCAAATATTCTCTCCGCGCTGACATTGGAGAGTTGAAGGGGCTGCTGGAACGGCTGCACCTGCTGTAAGGAGTGCAACTGCCATGAATCACATTCCTGTACAGGCTTTTGACCCCGTCGAGAGGAACTTCCGCCCTGCACTGCTCCATATGGACGGAGACCGTCTCGCTGGACTGGAGCGCCGGAGCTGTGGAGAGAGTCCTCTCTATTTTGCCCCCGGCTTTATAGACAGCCATGCACATGTGTACCCCGGCGCCACCGATCTCGGCATCCCAGTGGACCGGATCGGCTTATCCACCGGCGTGCATCTGGTGGTGGATGCCGGCAGCGCCGGCAGCACCAACTTTCCCTGTTTCCGGGACTATGTAGCGCCTGCCTTCCGGACGCCCATCAAGGCCTTCCTCAACATCGGGCGGGCCGGTCTGGTGACTAAGCATCCTTACTTTGACCCCCGGGATCTAGATATCTCCGCAGCGGTGAACACGATACGGCAGGACCACAGCGGCATGCTCCTGGGAATCAAAGTCCTCTCCAGCGGTCTGATCGTGGAGGAGGCGGGTCTAGAGCCTCTGCGCGGGGCGGTAAAGGCGGCAGATGAGCTGGGATGCAGGGTCATGGCTCATCTGGTGGAGGGTCCCCCCTCCAACCAAGAAACCATGGCGCTGCTGCGTCCGGGCGATATCATTACCCACATCTTCCACGGCGCCCCCAACCTAGATGCCAACCGGAAGGCCAGTAAGGGCGCAGCCATCGATACCCGCCATTGCAGTCTGGGCAACGTCATGTGGAATCCGGATGGCACCCCCACTCCCCCTCTGGCCGATGCCATCTCCCGGGGTGTACTCCTGGACGTGGGCCACGGCGCTGCCAGTCTGGACCAGGAGGTGGCACGCAAGGCCATTGGAGCCGGGATCAGAGCATTTTCCATCAGCACCGACGCCCACATCCGCAATGTGGACACGGTGGTACAGTCGCTGCCTCACACCATGAGCAAGTTTTTGTCTCTGGGCATGTCACTGGAGGAGGTCGTGGCCTCCGTGACTGTCATTCCCGCCCTGCAGCTGGGACTGGGCACCGACTGGACGGACCTCACAAAACGGGCCACGCTTTTCCGTCTCCGACCGGTAATACCTGAGGATCCGCCCTTCCTGGATGCCTACCAGAACATGATCCCGGTCCAGCAGGTGGTGGAGCCGGTGGCTGTGGTCACCGCAGGCGCCCTCTCCCCTTTGAAGCGGGACTGGGCTGGCGTCCAGTGAGTATGTCCCGGTCTTACAAATGGCATCAAACAGGTAAACTCTTTTGATGATACACAAGCTCTGGGGCTGTTCACTCAGTGGGGCGGCGCTTTTATGCCGTACTAGCGTTTTGGGCTAAAGGCCCAAACCTTGGCGCAGGGACAATTCATTTGCCCCGAGCATTTCAATCACCGAAGGGTTGAGCCGCCCACAAGGCAGAGGAACCAAAAAAGTAAGGCATCTGCTATACGCAGATGCCTTACTTTTTGGTGGAGGCGGGGGGAGTTGAACCCCCGTCCGAAAACGTTTTGACAGGAACTTCTCCGGGCGCAGACGGTTTATTGGAATTCCCTTCCCAGAGCGCGAGCCGTCACGCTCAGAGGGTCGGTAGCTTCATGATGCATGGTGCGCTCAAAGCTTTGCGCACGCACGGTCCCCACTCAAATCACGCCCCAAACCGGCTCGTGGGCCTTCCGGCTGGGACGGCAGCGGAACTTAAGCCGCTACGAGTTCGTAATCGTTGTTGTTCTTTAATTTATAAAGAATGCCCATTTTTAGAAGGCTGGGCGCCTTCGCCCGCTATTCCCGCCTCTGCATCCCCGTCGAAACCGGTACGCCCCCGCGTCGTCGCAAAGTCCATTCCGTTCAGCACACCCGGCAAAGCCGCGCATCCATCCCTTCCTGCCCTTGCGCCTCCGCCCCTGAATGGGCCCGCTTGCGCTGGGAACCGTTCAGGAAGCTGCGAGTTTGCAAAATCCAACCATTACGTGTGATTATACCTTTTCCGGCGCGGGGTAATCCACACCGAAGGTCTCCACAGTCACCGCCTTCATCCGCTGGTCCTCCATGGGCTTATCCATCCGGTCGGTGCGCACGGACACGATGGCATCGGCCACCTCCATGCCCTCGATCACCTTGCCGAAGGAGGCGTACTGGCCGTCCAGATGAGGGGCCGCCTCCACCATGATAAAGAACTGGCTGCCGGCGGAGTTGGGCGCCATGGTACGGGCCATGGAAAGCACGCCGCGGTCATGCTTCAGGTCGTTCGGAAAGCGATTCCCGGTAAACTCCCCCCGGATGGAGTACCCGGGGCCGCCCGTGCCGGTGCCCTGGGGACAGCCGCCCTGGATCATGAAGCCGGGGATGACCCGGTGGAAGATCAGCCCGTTGTAAAACCCCGACTGGACCAGGCTAATGAAGTTGTTGACGGTATTGGGGGCCTTATCGGGGTAGAGCTCGGCCACCATCCTGCCGCCGTTTTCCATTTCAAAGGTGACAATGGGATTCTGAGCCATGGGAAACACTCCTTTCAATTTGGGAGAGTACTATAAAATAACACACTCTCCGGCCGGTGTCA
>CAUBHZ010000007.1 GCA_958435885.1 uncultured Intestinimonas sp.
GTCGGCGGCGCACAGGGCGTTGAGGGTGAGCAGCTCCAGGGAGGGGGGGCAGTCGATGAAGATGTAGTCGTACTCCTCCCGAAAGGGCTCCAGGGCATTCTTCAGCAGGTACTCCCGGTGGTCGATGCCGATCATCTCCACGGTGGCGCCGGCCAGAGCCTTGTTGGCGGGGATGACGTCGGCCCACTGGGTGGGGACGATGGCCTTCCGGCAGTCGGCGCCGTCGATGAGGACGTCGTAGATGGAGGGGGAGGCGGTGGTCTTGTCCACTCCAAAGCCGGAGGTGGTGTTGGCCTGGGGGTCGAAGTCACAGATGAGGACCCGCTGGCCCTGTTCCTTCAGGGCGGCGGCCAGGTTGACGCAGGTGGTGGTCTTACCGACGCCGCCCTTCTGGTTGACGATGGCAATGGTTTTTCCCATGGGACACCTCGGTTTCCTGTTCCTTCTGGGATCGTCTGCCGGCAGCTGAATCATCGTATCATGGCATAATGGCGGCAATCAGGAACAGATAACTTCATTCAGCATCCACTATTATAATGCCCTCCGGCGGGCAATTCAACAGGGAATCCGTGTTTCACGTGAAACAAATGGGGTCAGCGGGGAGAAAAATGGACAAAAAAAGCAGGATGTTTCACGTGAAACATCCTGTCCAAAGAATGCGCCTGGGAAAAATGGGAAGGAGAGGGTCCGATGGAGGAGTTGTTTCACGTGAAACAGCGGCCAGGCGGCCGGTGGATGTGTTTCACGTGAAACGTCATTTGGGAATGCGGATGGTGAGAAGGACGGCGTCGTCGGTGTCCTGGCGCTGGTACTGGGCGGCGATGCCCGCTCCCTGCATCACCTTCATGGCCCGGCTCACCGTGTTGAGGAAGAGCCGCACGTCCCGGATGAGGTAGGTGGGCTTCCGCTTGGGGGACGCCGGGTGGAGGAGGGACTCGATATAGGCCTCGGTCTGGGCCACCGTCAGCCCGCCGGCGATAATGTGGTCCAGCGCGGCGGCGCGCTCGTCGTCGTCCTCCAGCCGCAGCAGGGCCCGGGCGTGGCGCTCAGTGAGCCCGGCGGCGCGCAGCTTCTCCAACAGCGCCGGAGAGAGCTTCAGCAGCCGCAGCTTGTTGGCCACCGCCGACTGGGACTTGCCGATGCGGCGGGCGGCCTCCTCCTGGGACAGGTGGTAGGTGCGGATGAGCTTGTCCAACGCCTGGGCCTCCTCCCAGAAGTCCAGATCCCGGCGCTGGAGGTTTTCCACCAGGGCCAACAGGGAGGAGGACACCTCGTCCACCTCCACCACGATGCAGGGCACCTCACGGAGCCCGGCCAGCTTGGCGGCCCGGAGCCGCCGCTCCCCCGATACCAGCACGAAGCCGGAGTCGGTCCGGCGGACGGACAGAGGCTGGAGGATGCCGTGGACCTTGATGCTCTCGGCCAGCTCCTCCAGGCCCTCGGGGGCGAAGTACTGCCGGGGCTGGTCCGGGTTGGGCCGTAAGGACTCCACCGGCAGCCAGAGCACCCGGCCCGACTCAAAAAGACCCTCCCGCCTGCGAAAAAGCGCCATTGCCGCTCCACCTCCTTCGTACCACCCATATTTTACCATATTTTGGGGAGAAGGAAGGGGAAAGCCGTCGAGAGAGGAAAATTTCCCGGGAGGCGGAAAAGGTTCCAGAAAAGGGGAGAAAATAAAAAAATACTTGACTTCTGGTAGGATATCGTCTATACTCCCAAACGGTTAGCAAAAGCTAACCAAACCTGACACCCCCCGAGAAAGAAGGAGGAATGGCATGTACATCTATATTCTGGTCTCCCTGGCGCTGACCCTGATCTTTGCCCTGGGCTGCCATGGTGCCCTCAAGAAGCACCCGGGCGCCTTTTACGCCCTGGCGGTGCTCATCGTGATCGCCGAGGTGATCTACTATCAGGCCGGTATCCGGGACCTGGCGCCGGAGTGGGTCACCCAGTATGTGGTGAACCTCTTCAAGCGGGGCGCCCTCTCCACTGCCATATTCGTGGTGGTGATGTATACCGGCGCTCTGGACGGGCGGCGGCCCGTGGTGCGCACCCTGATGGGGGTGCGCGGCCAGCTGTCCATCGTGGCCTGCATCCTCACCCTGGGCCACAACATCATCTACGGCCTGAAGCACTTCGTCCACCTCTTCACCAACCCCTGGGACATGAAGCCCCAGACCATCATCGCCGCCATCCTCTCCCTGGTGATGATCGCCCTCATGCTCCCCCTGCTGGCCACCTCCTTCCGGTGTGTCCGCAGCCGCATGAAGGCCGCCGACTGGAAGCGGCTCCAGCGGCTGGCCTACCTGTTTTTCGGCCTCATCTATGTCCACATCATGGTCCTCTTCGTGCCCAAGTTTGAGAAGAAGTACCTGGACATCCTGTTCTACACGGTGATCTTCGGGGTCTACCTGATCCTGCGGGTCACCAAGAAGGCCCGGCTGAAGGGGCAGGCTCCGGTGGGGTGCTCCTGCTGACAAAACCAAGAAAAAGACCTTCCCCCGTGGGGGAAGGTCTTTTTGCGTGTCCGGCGGTCACGCCCGCAGAAAGCCCTTGCCGAAGATCTCGCTGGAGTTGGTGACGATCATGAAGGCGTGGGGGTCGTTCTGCTTGAGGTAGCGGCGCAGGAGGACGGCCTGGTGGCGGGCCAGGACGGTGAGGACCACCTGGTGATTTTCGTGGGTGTAGGCGCCCTGGCCGGTCCAGACGGTGGCGCCGCGGCCCAGGGTGCCGGTGATGTACTGGATGACCACCTGGGGCTGGTAGGTGATAATCATGAAGGCCTTGCGGCGGTTGAGGGACTCGATGACGCTGTCCACCAGCACCGACTTGAAGGCCAGGCCCAGCAGGGAGCACAGGCCGGCGGTGACGTCGAAGACCACCAGGGCGGAGGCGGCGATGAGGACGTCGGAGCACAGGAGGGCCATGCCCACATCCAGGCCGGTGAACTTCTTGAGGATCATGGCGGCGATGTCGGTGCCGCCGCTGGAGGCGTCCAGGTTGAAGAGGATGCCGGAGCCCAGGGCGGGGAGGAGGACGGCGAAGAAGAGCTCCAGGATGAGCTCATCGGTGAAGGGAGCCGACATGGGGAAGAACCACTCAAAGAGCTGGACCTCCAGGGAGTAGAGGATGGAGCAGTAGACGGTGCGGAAGCCGAAGCCCTTGTCCAGCAGGAGGAAGCCCAGGAGGAGGAAGAGGATGTTGATGACGCCGTTGTAGACCGACGCCGTGAGCCAGGCCACGGGGATGAGTTCGGCCAGGACGATGGCCAGGCCGGACACGCCGCCGATGGAGAAGTGGTTGGGGAACTTGAAGAAGTAGACGCCCACCGACACCAGGGTGATGCCGAAGGTCATGAGGAGGAATTCCTGAATGTTTTTCTTGGTCAGCCAGCTCTGCTGCGGCATGGGGTTCAGCTCCTGTCTGATGATGTAGATGGGTCACCGCTGGGCCAGGATGGCGGACCAGGCGTCGTAGTTGGGGATCTCGCTGTAAGTGGGCACGTTGCCCAGCCGCCAGACGGAGACGCCGGTGATGCCCATCATCCGGGCCAGGGTGAGCTTGTCGGCCACGCTGCGGGCGTCCTCGTACCACAGCCGGACGGTCATGCCCTCCTCGGTGGTGTAGAGGGCGGAGGGGTTGCGGTCGCTCTCGTCGTAGGTCACCACGGTGCCCGCCTGGGCCAGGCGCTTGGCCACGGTCTCGGGGGAGGGGCGGTAGATGGCGGTGTCGGCCAGGAGGCCGTTCTGGTCCGCCTCAAAGCCCACGGCGGCAAAGGAGATCTGGAGGACGATCTTGCTCTTGTCCTGTACGCCGGTGGCGGGGTCGGTGATGGCGGAGAGGGCCCGGTAGATGTCGGGGAAGGGGGTCACCGGGGAGTCGGGGGCCTTGGTGCCCACGTAGCCCGCCGGCACGCTGGTCCACTGGTAGTCGTGGGCCATGAGGATGACCTTGTCGCACACCTCGCCGATGGTCCGGTAGTCGTAGCCCTTGTACCAGTCGTTGGGGGGGACGCAGACGTAGAGGGTCTTGCCCGCGGGCAGGGCGGCGCGCAGCTCGGTGAGGAAGGTGACGAAGTCGGCCTTCAGAAGGTCGGTGCGCAGGCCCTCGAAGTCGATGACGATGCCGGCGTAGTCGGCGCTGGCCGCGGCGATGGCGGAGACGGCCTGGCTCCGGGCGGCGGCGTCGGGGAGGACCTTCTCCAGCACACTGGTGGAAGAGCCGTCGGCCAGGGCCACGTTCTGGGTGGTGTCGGCGTAGACGTTCAGGTTGTAGGGGGTGCCATTGCCCCGGAAATAGTCGGTGGCGGTGGAGGAATCGGTGGGCTTCACCCAGTCGTTGCCGTTGGTGTTGGAGGAGTTGAGGACGGGTCCGCCGTCGCTCCACTCCATCCGGGACCAGCCCAGGCAGACGGTGTCCATGTCAGCGGTGAGGCCGATCTGGGAGTAGGAGGCGAAGGCGTAGAAGCCGGTGAGGAAGTCCACCTTGGACTGCATCCGCTGGTAGACCCGGTTGAGCATGGCGGCGGCCTGGCCCCGGGTGGCGAAGGCGTCGGGCTGGAAGAGGAGCTGGCCGTCCACCTCCACGCCGGTGGTGAGGCCGAAGGCGGCGGCCAGGGCGATGTGGCCGGCGTGGTCGGTGACGTCGGGGAAGGAGGCGGCGGTGGGGGCGATGTCATTGGCCAGGGTCTCGTAGCCCAGGGCCCGGACCAGCATGACGGCCATGTCCTCCCGGGTGATGTAGGCCAGGGGCTGGAAGAGGTCGCCGGTGTCCACCACCCCGTGGGCCAGGGCGGTCTCGGCGGCGGCATAGTACCAGTCGTCGGGGGAGACGTCGGTGAAGGAGGGGGCGGCGGGGGTCACGCTCTCCCAGCCGAACATGCGCTGGAGGATGGTGACGAAGCTGGCCCGGTTGAGCCGCTCCTCCGGCCGGAAGGTGCCGTCGTCCAGGCCCTGGATGAGGCCGTAGTCGGAGGCCTGCTGGATATCGTGGTAGGCCCAGTGCTCGGGGGAGACGTCGGGGAACTCCACCGCCAGGGCCGAGGCGGACAGGGAGATGAGAAAGACCAGACACACTGCCAGTGCGGTCAGACGCCGAGGGATCATGGTTAAGTACCTCCATTCAACGCGGGTGGAAAGGAAAGGGAAACTGCGCCTTTATTTTATCAGGGGAAGACTGGAAAAACAATGGATAGGCTTGGAAAAGCGCGGTTTTTGCAGGAGGGCTCTGTGGAAATTCCACAAAACGGAAACGAAAATGCTGTGGTTTTCGTCAAAAGGTCGGGGAACGGGCGGGCTTTTTTGTGACATTTTGCGTGATTGAACGGCGTGATATTTTCATGTAGAATAGAATCGAAATCAAATTCATAAAGATGGAGGAGTGGCCCAATGAAACTTCTGGAGGAACGCATCCGAAAAGACGGCAAGATCAGGGGCGGAGACGTGCTCAAGGTGGACAGCTTTCTCAACCACCAGATGGATGTGGGCCTCTTCCAGGAGATCGGTAAGGAGTTTTACCGGCTGTACGGCGACTGCGGAGTCACCAAGATTTTGACCATCGAGGCATCGGGGATCGGGATCGCGTGTGTGACTGCGCAGTTTTTTGGTTGCCCGGTGATTTTTGCCAAGAAGAACAAGACCAAAAACATCGCCGGCGACGTGTACACCTCCAAGGTGGAGTCCTTCACCCACGGCAAGGTCTATGACATCATCGTGTCCAAGGAGTTTTTGCTCCCCACCGACCGGGTGCTCCTCATCGACGACTTCCTGGCCAACGGTTCCGCCCTCCAGGGCCTCATCAAGCTGGTCCGGGACGCGGGCGCCGAGCTGGTGGGCGCCGGCATCTGCGTGGAGAAGGCCTTCCAGCCCGGCGGCAACCTCATCCGCAGCATGGGCGTCCGGGTGGAATCCCTGGCCCGTGTGAAGTCCATGGGGGATGACGGCAGCATCGAGTTCTGCGACTGACGCCGTTTCTCAGTTTTGCACTGCGCCACGGGCGGCCAAAGGCCGCATCATTACCAGAGCCTTCCCTTGGGGGAAGGTGGCATGGCCGTAGGCCATGACGGATGAGGGGAAACGCTGGAAATGGACCAACCTTTCCCCTCATCAGTCTCGCTTTGCTCGACAGCTTCCCCAAGGGGAAGCCAAAAGGAGCGGAAATCGTTCCTGCATACATAGGTTCCCAGCATGCTGCCGCAGCCGAGCGGGGGTTCAACGCCCCGTCCGGGATGAGCGGATCGCCTTTCGGCTGTCCCGCCGCGGTACGTATTCTCCATCGGATACCCCGGCTGTGATAGCCGTTTTGCGTTTTTGGGTGTCAAACATCATTTTTTGAGGAGGACAATGAATCATGAAGAAGCGCATCCTTGCCATGCTCCTGGCCGGGTCCATGATCTTCGGACTGGCCGCCTGCTCCGGCGGCGGCAGCACCGAGACCACCCCCGCCGAGACCGGTTCCGCCGAGACCACCCCTGTGGCCACCGACGGCGCCAAGACCGTGAAGGTGGGCCTCATCTGCATCGGCGACGAGAACGACCAGGGCTACACCTACAACTTCATCCGGGGCCAGGAGGCCGCCACCGAGGCTCTGGCCGCCAAGGGCATCAACGTGGAGTGGAGCATCAAGTGGAACATCGGTGAGGACTCCTCCTGCGAGGAGGCCAACATCGAGCTGGCCGAGGAGGGCTGCCAGCTCATCATCAACAACTCCTTCGGCTTTGAGGAGTACATGCTGAAGGTGGCTCCCGACTACCCCGACATCCAGTTCATCGCCTGCACCAACCAGGCCTCCGCCGTGGACGACCTGGACAACACCCACAACGCCTTCGCCAACATCTATGAGGGCCGCTACCTGGCCGGCGTGGTGGCCGGCATGAAGATGCAGGAGATGATCGACAACGGCGAGATCACCCCCGAGCAGGCCGTCATCGGCTACGTGGGCGCCTACTCCTTTGCCGAGGTGATCTCCGGCTTCACCGCCTACTACCTGGGCGCCAAGAGCGTGTGCCCCAGCGTGACCATGAAGGTCAACTTCGTGGGCTCCTGGTCCGACGCCACCGCCGAGGGCAACGCTGCCCAGGCCCTGTGCGATGAGGGCTGCATCATGATCTCCCAGCACTCCGACAACACCACCCCCGCCACCGCCGCCCAGGCCGCCGGCGCCTTCCACACCGGCTACAACAACGACATGATCTCCATCGCCCCCGAGGCCTCCCTCATCGGCACCCGCATCGACTGGTCCATCTACTTTGAGTACGCCATCGAGGCCGTGGCCAACGGCGAGAACTTCGACCAGGATTGGTGCCACGGCATGGACGAGGGCGCCGTGGTCATGACGCCCCTCAACGAGGACATCGCCGCCGCCGGCACCGCTGAGAAGCTCTCCGAGCTGGAGGAGCAGATCCGCTCCGGCGAGCTCCAGGTCTTCGACACCTCCACCTTCACCGTGGACGGCGCCGAGATGACCTCCTGCATGGCCATCGACACCGACGGCGACTTCGTGGCCGACTCCGAGGAGGCCGTGTTCGACGGCGCCTTCCACGAGTCCTACTTCCAGTCCGCCCCCTACTTCACCGCCAAGATCGACGGCATCGAGTGGGTCAACGAGGCTTATTAAGCGGCATACCGCGCGCAGAAGGGAGGACCGCCGCCCCGGCGGTCCTCCCGTTTTTTCCGGGGGCTTGCCCCGGCCATTGGCCTTCGCTATAATGAAACTGAGAAACGGCCGTCACGGAGACGGGAGAAAGGATGACAGCCTTGGAAACTGTCCACGCCATTGAGCTGCGGGGCATCACCAAGCGCTTCGGCGCCAAGGTGGTGGCCAACGACCACATCGACCTGGCCCTGGACCGGGGGGAGATCCTCTCCCTGCTGGGGGAGAACGGCAGCGGCAAGACCACGCTGATGAACATGCTGGCGGGGATCTACCTGCCCGACGAGGGTGAGATCCTCATGGAGGGGAAGCCCATCGCCATCCGCTCCCCCAAGGACGCCTACGACCACGGCATCGGCATGATACACCAGCACTACAAGCTGGTGGACGTGTTCACCGCCGCGGAGAACATCGTCCTGGGCCTCCACGACGGAAAGAAGCTGGACCGGAAGGAGATCGCCCGCAAGGTGCGGGAGATCAGCGACAAGTACGGCTTCGGCATCGACCCGGACAAGAAGATCTACGACATGTCGGTGTCGGAGAAGCAGACGGTGGAGATCGTCAAGGTCCTCTACCGGGGCGCCGATATCCTCATCCTGGACGAGCCCACGGCGGTGCTCACTCCCCAGGAGACCGACCGGCTCTTTGACATCCTCCGGGCCATGAAGGCCGACGGCAAGGCCATCGTCATCATCACCCACAAGCTCCACGAGGTCATGGCCATCTCGGACAAGGTGGCGGTGCTGCGCAAGGGCAAGTACATCGGCACGGTGAACACCGCCGACACCGACCCCCAGAAGCTCACCGAGATGATGGTGGGCCACGCGGTGAGCCTG
Organism: uncultured Intestinimonas sp.; assembly: GCA_958435885.1. The sequence continues at coordinate 8,487 of CAUBHZ010000007.1, forward strand.
AACATCGACCGGCCGGAGGCCAAGTACCACGACCTGCGGCTGGAGGTGAAGGGCCTCAACTGCCTGGGCAGCGACGGGGTGCCCGCCCTCACCGACGTGAGCTTCCAGGCCATGGGCGGCGAGATCCTGGGCATCGCCGGCATCGCCGGGTCGGGCCAGAAGGAGCTGCTGGAGGCCATCGCCGGGCTCCAGAAGGCGGAGTCGGGCCACATCTTCTACTATCCGCCCCACCCCAAGAGCGACATCGCCGGCAAGCACGTGCCGGTGGACAAGGCGGGGGAGGAGCTGGTGGGGAAGACCCCCACCCAGATCCAGAAGATCGGTGTCTCCCTGGCCTTCGTGCCCGAGGACCGGCTGGGCATGGGCCTGGTAGGCGGCATGGGCATGGTGGACAACATGATGCTCAAGACCTACAAGGAGCACCCCGGTCCCTTCGTGGACCGGAAGCCCCCCAAGGCCCTGGCCGAGAAGCTCATCGACGAGCTGGAGATCGTCACCCCCGGTGTGAACACCCCGGTGCGGCGGCTCTCCGGCGGCAACGTGCAAAAGGTGCTGGTGGGCCGGGAGATCGCCTCCAGCCCCACGGTGCTCATGACGGCCTACCCCGTCCGCGGCCTGGACATCAACTCCTCCTACACCATCTACCGCCTCCTCAACGAGCAGAAGATGAAGGGGGTGGCCGTGCTCATGGTGGGCGAGGACCTGGACGTGCTGCTGGAGCTGTGTGACCGCATCCTGGTCCTCTGCGGAGGCCGGGTCTCCGGGGTGGTGGACGGCCGCACCGCCACCAAGGAGGAAGTGGGCCTCCTCATGACCCACGTGGGCGGCGGAAAGGAGGCGGAAGACCATGCATGAAGCCAATACCCCCCTCATCCGGCTGGCCAAGCGGGACGGTATGTCCCGGGGAAAGATGTGGGCCATCCGGGCGGCCGCCTTCGTGGTGGCCATCCTCATCGGCGCCGTCATCTTCCTCCTCATCGGGAATAATCCCATCTCGGCCTACGGCACCATCCTCACCGGCTCCCTGGGCAAAAAAACGGCCATCCGCCAGACGGTGCGCATCGCCATCCCCCTGCTGGGTACCGCCCTGGCCATCGCCCCCTGCTTCAAGATGAAGTTCTGGAACATCGGCGCCGAGGGCCAGATCACCGCCGGCGCCGTGGGTGCCGCCTACTTCGCCCTCTTCTGGGCCGACAGGCTGCCCGGGCCGGTGCTGCTGGTGGTCATGGCCATCGCCGGCGCCCTCTTCGGCGGCATCTGGGCCCTCATCCCCGCCTTCTTCAAGACCCGGTGGGGCACCAACGAGACCCTCTTCACCCTCATGATGAACTACATCGCCATCGGCATCGTCAACTGGCTCCAGGGCGGACCCTGGGAGGGCCGGCCGGGCTCCCAGATCATCCCCCAGTACGACTCCGCCGCCGTCCTTCCCAAGGTGCTGGGGGTCCACTGCGGCTGGATCATCGTGCTGGCCCTCACCGTCCTCATGTACTTCTACATGAAGTACACCAAGCAGGGCTATGAGATCGCCGTGGTGGGCGAGAGCGAGAACACCGCCCGCTACGCCGGCATGAGCGTGGGACGCATCGTCATGCGGACCATGTTCCTCTCGGGCGCCATCTCCGGCCTGGTGGGCTTCATCGTCTCCTCCGGCGCCGACAACACCCTCCACTCCGGGGTGGCCGCCGGGGTGGGCTTCACCGCCATCACCGTGGCCTGGCTGGCCCAGCTCAACCCCTTCGCCATGGTGGGTATCTCCGCCCTCCTGGCCGTGCTGGAGAAGGGCGCCGACACCCTCCAGACCCAGATGCAGGTGCCCGCCTCCATCTCCGACATCATCACCGGCGTGGTCCTCTTCTGCATGCTGGGCTGTGAGTTCTTCATCAATTACCGGGTGATCCTCCGGGGTCACCACAAGGAGGTGACCGGCGCATGAGCATCAATCAGAGCTTCCTGGTCCTTCTCATCAGTGCCGCCGTCCTCAACGGCACGCCCCTCCTCTTCGGCACCGTGGGTGAGATCCTGTCGGAAAAGGCGGGCAACCTGAACCTGGGCGTGGAGGGCATGATGTACATGGGCGGCGCCCTGGGCCTGGGGGCGGCCTTCTACTACGAGCAGGCCGCCGGCGGCAGCGCCAACGGCATCGTGGCCGTGGTACTGGCCATCCTCTTCGCCTTCCTGGCCGGCGCCTTCGGCGCCCTCATCTACGCCTTCCTCACCATCTCCCTCCGGGCCAACCAGAACGTCACCGGCCTGGCCCTGGCCATCTTCGGCACCGGCGCCGGACAGTTCATCGGCGAGTATATGCGGGTGAGCGCCGGCGGCTACGTGGCCATCAGCAACGCCCTCAAGGACGTCTTTGCCAATTCTCCCTTCCCGGCGGCCCTGCGTCAGCTGCCCGTGGTGGGACCCCTGATCTTCGGCTATAACATCTTCGTCTATGTGGGGGTGGTCATCGCCGTGGCCATGGCCTGGTTCCTCACCCGCAGCCGCGCCGGCCTCCACCTGCGCTCCGTGGGCGAGTCCCCCGCCACCGCCGACGCCGCCGGCATCAACATCACCCGCTACAAGTACCTGGCCACCGTCATCGGCGGCGGCATCTCGGCCATCGGCGGCATGGTCTACATCATGACCATCGCCGGCTGCGTGTGGAACCACGAGGGCCTCTCCGGCGAGGGCTGGCTGGCCGTGGCGCTGGTTATCTTCTGCCTGTGGCGGCCCCTCAACGCCATCTGGGGCTCCATCCTCTTCGGCGCCCTCATGATCCTCTACATGCGCCTCCAGCTCCCCTTCATCCCCAGCCAGCTCTACAAGATCCTGCCCTATGTGGTCACCGTCATCGTCCTGGTGGCCGTCAGCATGCGCAAGAAGCGGGAGAACCAGCCGCCCGCGTCCCTGGGCAATGCCTACTTCCGTGAGGACAGATAAAGAAATGAGAAAGCGGTCCGCCAATCGGCGGACCGCTTCGTTTTTATAGCGGCACTGCGCTGTTTGTGGGGCGCGGCTTCCCAGACGCGCCAAACCACGCCCCGAACAATGACCCATTCTGTGATGTGCAAGGACGGAGGAGACGGTCAAAGACCGTTTCTTTTTCCCTGCTGGAAAAAGAACGGTTTTTGGAATCCAAAGAAAAAGGGGCTCCCGTGTGGGTTGAGTGGCTCCAAATAGGAATCCGGCGGCCTGGCTTTACGCCCCCGTTGAGGACCAGTACCGTCCACAGGAGACTCCGTCGGTGGAACAGGGATAAGCTGTGGTCCTATCCCACATTTTTTCGCCGCCTGCGCGGGTGGGGGGCGGGACGTGGTGGCGTTGACTGGTATTGCCGTTGCTGCGACGTGGTGCCATTTGAGGGGGGCTACAGACTTCCCCCCAAACAGGTTGACAACTGTCTACCTATGTGCTATGCTCCAGGTAGACAAATACTTACCAAGGAGGTGGAGCGTATGGAGGAACCCATCAGTCTGACGGCGTCGGAGTGGCGGGTGATGGAGGCCCTGTGGGACCACGGCGGCCAGACCATCGCCCAGCTGACGGCGGCGCTGGAGGGGGAGACCGGGTGGGGCAAGCACACGGTGATCTCCTTCCTCAACCGCATGGAGAAGAAGGGGGCGGTGACCTACCACGAGGAGGGGCGGGCCAGGGTGTACGAGCCCGCCTGTCCCCGACAGGAGGCCCGGCGGCAGGAGGCCCAGCGCTTTCTGGACCGGGTCTTTGCCGGGAGCCTGGGAGGTCTGGTGAGCACCATGGTGGACGCTAAAGGGCTCTCCGAGGAGGACGTCCGCACCCTGATGGACATCCTGGACCGGGCGGAAGGGGGGAGCGGCCGTGACCGTCCCTGAGCACCTCCTGTGGGCCACGGCGGTGATCCTGGCCGTGCTCCTCCTGCGCCATACCCTGGGGCGGCGTATCCCTGCCCTGGGCCGGTACGCCCTGTGGCTGCTGGTGGTCCTGCGCCTGCTGGTGCCGGGCCGGCTGGCGGTGTGGCCCGCACGGTTGGCGGAGGAGGCGGCTCCCACGCCGGTGACCCAGACCGTGCAGACCCTGCCGGAGGAAGGACCGGAGCAGGGGAGCGCTCCGGCCCAGACCACCGCGCCGCTGGAGACGGGGGAGCCCGCCCCCGTCTTCACCCTGGGGCAGGTGGGCTTTGCCCTGTGGCTCACCGGCGCCGCCGCCGTGGGAGGCTGGTTCCTGGTGGGGAACGTGCGGCTCTACCGCCGCCTGCGCCGGGACCGGGTCCCCTGCGGCCAGCCGGACGGTTCCGTTCCGGTGCCGGTGTATGTGGTGGCGGACCTGCCGGGACCCTGCCTGGCGGGGCTCTTCCGCCCCGCCATCTATCTGCCTCCCGCCGTGGCCGACGACCCCGCGGCCAGCCGCCACGCCCACACCCACGAGCTGTGCCACCGCGCCCATGGGGACCATTTCTGGGCCCTCCTCCGGGGGATCTGCCTCACCCTGTGGTGGTTCCACCCCCTGGTGTGGGCGGCCGCCGTCCTCTCCCGCCGGGACGGCGAGCTGGCCTGCGATGAGGCGGCGGTCAAACGCCTGGGGGAGGGGGAGCGCATCCCCTACGGCCGCACCCTGGTGGCCCTGGCCGCCCAGGCCGCCCGCCCCGGCGGGCTCCTCCTCTCCGCCACCTCCATGGGGGCGGGCAAACAAGAACTGATGGAAAGGGTGACCTCCATGACAAGCCCCAAAAAAATCTCCAGGCTGGCGGTGTCCCTGACCCTGGCCCTGTCCCTGCTGGTGGGGACGGCGGCCTTCACCACCGCCGCCCAGAGCGGCAACGGCTACCTGCCCCGGCAGGTCCAGCCCGACCCCGGCCTCACCGTGGCCGCCCTGGACCCAACTGTCGTCACCATCCCCGACTTCGACTGGACCGGCGGGCTGGGCTCCTATGAGGCCGAGGTCCTCATCCGCTGGATGTCGGCCTACGGCCAGCAGTTCTACGCCCTGCCGGAGGGGAACCCCTGGAAGGCCGGCGACGTATGGGTGGTGCCCAATGTCTTTTACGGCAGGGGCAACGGCATCCTGGGCGGCGCCGGGGAGAAGGACGGGACCTATACCAACGTGGTGGACCGCAGCGGGAGAGAACGCCATGCCGGCACCTGGGTGACCCTGGCCATCAAGCCCGCTGGGGGCATCCAGGCGGTGGAGCCTCTCTTCCGGGGGGGCGTCCCACGGGGCACCGGGGCCTTTGCCGACTATGTGCTCCTCCAATACCATGTGAACCTCGTCTGTGAGGCCAACGGAGACGGCCTGTGGCGCCACCGGTACAGCTGTCCCTGCTGGAACACCAGGCCGCCGGGAGACCCGGAAACCTGGACGGCGGAACAGCTGGCCATGTGGGAAAGTAACCTGCCCTGGGGCATGAGCATGAACGTGGAGGATGACACGGCGGCCTCCCGCCAAAAGGCGGGGGAGGATTGGGCCGAGTGTTTCGCAGATCATCTCCTCGCCATCCCCAACAACGGCAACCCCCTCAAGGCCGACGACGTCCGGGTGGGGAGCGTCACCCTCCTCAGCCAGACGGCGGACACCCTCTCCTTCCGGGTGGAGCTGGCCTTCCGGCCCATCTGGGGGACGGAGGGAGCCATGGCCCTCTGTACGGGCCAGTACGGCGCCGACGCCTGCGCCCTGGGCACGGGAGAGCTGGAGGGGTACGTCACCCTCACCCTCCCCCTGACCATGAAGCGGGACACCACCCAGAGCGCCTTCTGGGTCTGGTGGACGGGCGTCCAGCCCGACTGAACAAAAAGCGGCCTCCGGAGTAGAGCTCCGGAGGCCGCCTTTGTTTTGCCCATAGACAGCAAAAACCGGACGCCTGCTCCTGACGTCCGGCCCTGCCAAAAGGAAAGAGGATACAATGAAATGAAAAGAAACTGTCTCTTGCGAGTATTATAGTACCGTAGAGTTGTTAACAATCAAATCCTGAATTGTTACAAGAAGATTAAATCTTTCCGGTTTGCTGTAAAGTTCATGTAATCTGGGGGGAAATAGAAAAAGAGCGGCGGGTGACCGTCGCTCTTTTTCCGGATCGGAGGATAGAATGAAAAGAAGAATCGTCTCTTGCTGATTGTGATGATACCAGGAGATTGTTACAAAAGAAGGCCACAGATGTTACAAATTTGTGAAACCTACCGAAGGTTTTCGAAGAACCGCCGCAGGAGGGCGGCGCAGGGCTCCTTCAGGATGCCGCCGTAGACCCTGGGGTGGTGGTTGAAGTCCTCCATGAAGAGGTTGAGGACGGAGCCGCAGCAGCCCGCCTTGTCGTCCTTGGCGCCGTAGTAGACCCGGTCGATGCGGGCGTTGACGATGGCCCCGGCGCACATGGGGCAGGGCTCCAGGGTGACGTAGAGGGAGCAGCCGTGGAGGTTCCAGCCCCCCCGGCGGGCGCAGGCCGCCCGGATGGCCTCCACCTCGGCATGGGCCAGGGCGTCGCCGTTGGCCTCCCGGCGGTTCCAGCCCTCCCCGATGATGGTTCCGTCCCGGTCGGCCACCACGCAGCCCACCGGCACGTCCCCCGTCTCCAGGGCTTTTTGGGCCAGCTCCAGGGCCCGGGTCATATACTGTTCCGGCGTCATGGGACGCCCCCTTTCTGCGGTCCGGGCTTGTATTTCGGGCCGGGACCGGGTATGATGGACGCAGAGGGGCGAAGGAGCCCCCAAGCAAAGGAGAAAATCACATGAAAGACATTCTGCTGTTCTATCTGCCCGGCTGTCCCCACTGCAAGCTGGCCCTCCGGTTCCAGGAGGAGCTGCTGGCGGAGCACCCGGAGTGGAAGGACATTCCCTTCAAAATGGTGGACGAGGCCAAGGAGGCCGCCCTGGCCGACACCTACGACTACTATTATGTGCCCACCTACTACGTGGACGGCAAGAAAGTCCACGAGGGCCACGCCGAGAAGGCCGACGTGGAAAAGGTCTTCCGTCTGGCGGCGGAGGGCTAACCGGGGGTGTCCACATCCACCAGCTCGGCGGGGTCTCCCACCTCGGTGAGGGTGAGGAGGTCCCGGTGGGCCCGGATGACGGCGCTGCCGCCGGTGTCCCCGCTGAGGGCCATGAGCTCGGGGTAGAGGGTCTTGGGGAAGATCACCGGGTTGCCCTTTTTCCCCTGCCAGGCCAGGGCGTGGATACGGTCCGGTGACTCCTTGAAGGAATTTAACAACTTGATAATACTATCCGCAGTCAGATTTGGCTGGTCACACACGGCAAACAGGGCACCGTCACTGCGCCAGGCCGCCTGAAGCCCCAGACGGATGCCCGCTGCCACCCCTTCCCAGGGGTGGCAGTTTTGTATGGGCAGATAGCCCGCCTTGGCGGCGTCCACCAGGATCTGGCCGTACTGGCTGGTGACCACCGCCGGGGAGAAGAGGGCGGGGGGCAGGGCGGCGAAGGCCCGGCGGTAGAGGGGGACGCCCTCCCAGAGGGTGAGGAGCTTGTTGCCGCCGTACCGACGGCCAAAGCCGGAGGCCAGCAGGATGCAGGCGATCTTCATGGAAACCTCCTTTCGGGGAAGGGAAGCGTACTGCATGAGAAAGAGCCTTCCCCCGGGGGGAAGGTGCCCCAGTGCGCACACTGGGGCGGATGAGGGGGAGCCTTGCGGCGTGGTTTTGTGTCTCGTTTCTTTTTCTTCCTGTTATGTGAAAGGACGGGAGAGACGGCTCAAAACCCGTTTCTTTTTCCCTGCTGGAAAAAGAAC
>CAUBHZ010000008.1 GCA_958435885.1 uncultured Intestinimonas sp.
CCCCTTTTTTATAGCTTGGTATGAACTTGTCTCATCAGCCGATGGCAATGGTGGAACTCTTGGGCAGCTCCTGCTTGCCCGCCTTGGGCATGGACAGCTTCAGGATACCGTCCTCGTACTTGGCGGACACGTCCTCGGGCTTCACATCGCCCACGTAGAAGCTCCGGCTGCACGAACCGGCGTAGCGCTCCTGGCGGATGTAGCGGCCCTCCTTGTCCTTCTCGTCCTTATCCAGGCCCTTGGCGGCGCTGATGGTCAGGTAGCCGTCCTTCAGGTCCACGGTGATCTCGTCCTTCTTGAAGCCGGGCAGGTCCACATCCACCTCATAGGTGTTCTCGGTCTCCCGCACATCGGTCTTCATCAGGTTCTTGGCGTGCTTGCCGTACAGGGGATCACGGCTATTATTCCACACGGGGAACATCCCAAAGCGGTCATCAAAGAAATCATCGAACAGGTTCTCACCAAAAATGCTGGGCAACATAAGTCATTCCTCCATTCACAGCACTTACTTCTTGCCCTGCGGAGGAGCTCTCTGAACTCCTCTTCTTGGAACAATTATGTTATAGCACTGTGGATTAGCACTGTCAAGGCGAGAGTGCTAATGTTTACAAAAGGAACGATGTTTGTTCATAAAATATGCGATTTTTGGCGGAAGGGCCTAGCCGATGATCTCCTCCACGGCCTCGTTGAGCTCCGTGGGGCTGTGGGCGGCGTAGGAGACGGCGTCCACGGCGGTACGGGTGAAGGGGGAGCGGGCCAGAGTTGTCAGGGCCTGGGCCCGGCGGGCCGCCTGGTGGCCGGTGAGGACGGCCTCCACCGTCAGGGTCTCCGGCACCGGGCGCACCGGCAGAGGCCGGGCCAAGGCCGCCGCCACCCCCGCCCGGATGGCCTCACAGGCGTCGTCGGGGTGGAGGTTGAAGGTGGAGTTGCCCCGGCACTCCTTCACCGCCACGGTGGTGAGGCCGGGGATCTCCTCCTCCCCCAGGCGGCAGATGGTCTCGTCGCCGCTGAGAAAAATGGAGGGCACCCCCTGCTGGGCGGCGTACAGGGAGTTGAGGGTGAACTCGGAGGCCACGCGGCCGTTGACCTTCAGGCAGTGGATGACGTCATTATTGATGGTGTGGGCCAGAGGGCTGCCGTCGGTGCCGGCGGGGGCGTGGTAGCCGATGTAGAGGGCGCCGGCATAACCTCCGTCCAGGCCGGCCATCATGGAGCCGGGGTGGCAGGCCCAGCCCCGCATGAGCCGGACGCCTCGGGGCAGCTTGTCGTGGAGGAGGTTCCGGGCGCAGCCGTGGCCGTCCCGGACCACCGCCTGGTGGCCGGCGGCCAGGATGGCCTCACAGGCCGCCGCCACCTCCCTGGTCATCTGGACCCGGGCCTCCTCATAGCCCTGGCCGCCCGGCTCGGTCTCGCACCAGGCGGTGACGTCGGTGATGCCCTCCAGGTCGGCGCTGATGAAGTAGACTGCCATGGGACCGCCCCCCTTAACCGCCGTACCGGGCCATGAAGTCCCGGAGGCCCAGGTAGCAGTTGCCCCGGATACCCGTGGTGGTCTCGGCGTGGTAGAGGGAGCTGATGATGGCCTCCTCCACCGCCTCCACCCCGGCCACGAAGACCCGGTCGATGTTCTCGTCGTAGAACATTCTGGTCTCCAGGATGTTCTTCTCACTGTAATGGGGCAGGCGGTTGGCGGTGGTGAAGGCGATGGCGATGTCGCCGCTGCCGTTGCCGCAGTAGGAGCCCACCCGGCCCAGGGCCACCATGGACCGCTTGGCCAGCCGGCTCAGCTGCCGCTCGTTGAGGGGGATATCGGTGGCCAGGAGCATGATGATGGAGCCCTCGTCCTTCCGCTCCTCCCGGCCCAGGTTGGTATCGTAGTGCTTCCCGCCGATGATGAGGTTGCCCGGCGCGCCAAAGTTGGACATGACCAGGGCGCCCACGGTGTAGGTCTGGCCGTCCACGTCCACCCGCCGGGAGGCGGAGCCGATGCCCCCCTTGAGGCCCAGGCAGACCATGCCGGTGCCGCCGCCCACAGCCCCCTCTTCAAAGTCCTCACTGGCGTTGGCCAAGGCCTGGCGGACGTGCTCGGGGCGGACGTGGAGGCCCCGGATGTCGTTGAGCCGGCCGTCGTTGCACTCGGTGACCACGCAGTTCACCGTGCCGGTGGTGACCCCGATGTCCGGGTTCCCCTCCAGCATGTACCGGGTGAGCTCCTCACAGGCGGTGCCCACGCTCAGGGTGTTGGTGAGGAGGATGGGGGTCTCGATGGTGCCCAGCTCCTGGATCTGGATGAGGCCCACACTCTTGCCGAAGCCGTTGATGACCGATACCCCGGCCATCACCTTGTCCTGGAAGCAGTTGCCCCCGTGGGGCAGCACGGCGGTGACGCCGGTGTGGACGTCCCCCTCCTTTAATGTCACATGGCCCACCTTCACCCCGGGCACGTCGGTGATGAGGTCCCGCTCCCCCCGCGGCCACTTGGCGTGGAGGTCAAAGCCGCTGTTTTCGGGCAGTCCCATAGTCTCGTTCTCCTCTCTTCAGCGATAGGTCTTTCCGGCGGTCTCGATGACCTTCCGGGCCAGGGTCTCCATGGGGTCCACGTACCAGTCCTCCAGGCCCTCGTCGGCCTTGATGACGGAGAGCTCTGTACAGGCCAGCACCACCGCGGCGCAGCCCGCCGCCCGGCAGGCCGCCTCGATGCGCCCCCAGCTCTCCCGGTCGCAGGGCAGGCCCTTTTTCACCCGGTCGTAGATCTGGTGCATGACCTCCTTCTGGATCTCCGCCGGAGGGGTCCAGGGGGTGAGGCCCCGGGCCTCCAGGGCCTTCTGGTAGAGGCCGGTCCGGATGGTGCCGTCGGTGGCCAGGATGCCCACCGTGCCTCCGGGGCAGCGGCTTGCCACCGTGGCCGCCGTCTCCCGGATCATGTGGAGGATGGGGATGCCGATCTTGTCAGCGATGCGGTCGGCGAAGAAGTGGGCGGTGTTGCAGGTGATGGCGATGGCGGTGCAGCCGCACGTTTGCAGCAGCCGGGCGTCGGAGAGGAGCTGCTCCTCCGGACCCTGGTACTGCCCCGACAGGATGGCCGCCGTCCGGTCGGGCATGGAGGCGTCGCTGAGCAGGATGAGGTTGATGTGGTCCTGGTCCCGCTCCGCCGCCGTGTGCTCGGTGACCATCTTGTAAAAGAGCTGGGAGGCCATGGGACCCATGCCGCCGATGATACCGATGGGGTGCTCCATTTTTATTACCCTCTTTCTGGGATTGGTCTGGGCGCAGGCTGGCGCCGGTACGGAACGTACCGGCGCCAGTGCTTTTTGTCTGAATTGGGGCTTAGAAGCTCAGGTCGTTCCAGTACAGGGAGCTGTCGGCCTGGACCACGAGACCCTTGACATAGTCGGCGTAGGTGATGTAGGAGACATCGCTGTAGAAGGGGATGATGTTCCAGTTCTTGAACATCTCCATCTGGATCTCGCCGATCTTGGCGGTGCGCTCGTCGCTGTCCACGGTGGAGGCGGCGTCTTCCACGGCGGCGTAGTAGGCGTCGTCGTTGCCGGGGGCGTCCTGATCGTAGTAGCAGCTGTTCAGGACCAGGATGGGCTCGGCCCACTCCAGCACCTCGATGCCGGCGTCATAGGCGTCGTTGTTGATGTTCTCGTAGACATAGTTCCAGTCGATGGACTCGATGTTCATCTGGATGCCGATGTCCTTCATCTGCTCCTGGAGGCCCTGGGCGATGGTGATGCTGGTGCCGGAGGAGCGGGTGTAGAAGGTGAACTCCAGAGGCGCGCCGTCCTTCTCCACATAGCCGTCACCGTCGGAGTCGGTGTAGCCGGCATCGGCCAGGATCTGCTTGGCCCGCTCGGGGTCGTTGGCGTAGTTGGCCATGAAGTCGTCCTTGGCCTCCTGGGAGAAGTTCTTCACGGAGTCATAGATCATGGAGTAGGCGGGCACAGCGTCGCCGTCGGTGAGGGCGCACAGGGCGTCGCGGTCGATGGCCAGGGCCACGGCCTGGCGCACGGCGATGTCCTCAAAGACGCTGCCCTCGTCGGTGTTGAGCTCAAAGTACTCGATGTTGGGGTAGGACTTGCCCACCACCTGGAAGCCCTCCAGGCCCTCCACCTGGGAACGGCTGTCGGAGCCGAAGCCGCCGCCGCTGACCATGTCGATGTCACCGGCCTTGTACTCCTCCAGGATGGTGAACTCCTCCTGGTTGGAGTTGAACTTGACCTCCACCCGCTTGATCTGGGCAGGTCCCTTGTTGGTGACCAGGGGGTTGTCGGACTTGTAGCCCTCGTTGGCCACCAGGGTCACACCGGAGCCGGGCTCATACTCCTCCACGGAGTACATGCCGTAGGGCACGGCGCCCCACATGAGCTCGTCCTTGGTCATGGAGTCCAGCTGGTCCTTGTCGATGACGCCCATGAAGCACTCGCCCAGGTAGTAGAGCAGGTCGGAGCGGAAGGTGGACAGGTGGAGGATCACGTTCCGGCCGTCCACCTCCATGGACTCGATGTTGGAGTAGCCGTCGGCGTAGGGGCTCACCTCCTGGCCCCACTCGATGGAGGCCACCACGTCCTCGGGCTCCACCTGCTCGCCGGTGGCGTAGTACTTGCCCTCGGGCACGGTCATGGTCATGGTGAGGCCGTCCTCACTGATGGTGAGGTCGGTGCACAGGCCGTCCAGCAGGTCGCCGCCGTCGGGGTTGAGGGTGAAGAGGGGGTCGGCGATCATGGACTGGACACTGGTCCAGGCGTCCTGCTGGTAGGGATCGGTGCCGTACCACTCGTCGTCGGAGACCACGAACACATCCCGCTCCGCGGTGTCCCCGCCCTCGGCGCTGCCGCCGTCACTGCCGCCGCAGCCGGAGAGCACACCGGCCAGCATGGCGCCGCAGAGGGCCATTGCGATCCATCTTCTTTTCATAAACTTGTTCCTCCTTTTCTGAATCACCATTATATCTCAAGTGGGTGAAAGCAGGCCACTTGATGATCTTCTCCCACCATCACCGGCTCCGGGTCCCGCTCCCGGCACTCCGGTCCGGCGTACCGGCACCGGGGCGCGAACCGGCATCCGGTGCCCATGTCGATGAGGCTGCCGGCGTCCCCCTGCATGATCTCCTTTTTCCGTCCCCGCAGACGGGGGTCCAGAATGGGGGCGGCGTCCATGAGGCCTTTGGTGTAGGGGTGCTTGGGGTGCTCGGCCACCGCCTCGGTGGGACCGAACTCCACCAGCTTGCCCAGGTACATGACGGCGATCTTGTCGCTGATGTACTTGATGACGTTGAGGTCGTGGGTAATGATGAGGTAGGTGAGCCCCATCTCCTCCTGGAGGTCCAGCAGCAGGTTGAGAATCTGTGCCTGGACGGACACATCCAGGGCGCTGGTGGGCTCGTCCAGGATCATGATCTTGGGCGAGAGGGCCAGGGCCCGGGCGATGGCGATGCGCTGGAGCTGCCCGCCGGAGAGCTGGTGGGGGTAGCTGTCCAGGTAGCGCCGGTCCATCTTGACCATGTCCAGGACCTCCCCGGCCTTCTTCCGGGCCTCGGCCCGGGGGACGCCGTGGATGATCATGGGGCGCATGATGGAGCTCTCCACCGTCTGCCGGGGGTTGAGGTTGGAGGCCGGGTCCTGGAAGACCACGGCGATGTCCCGGTGGAGCTTATCCATGTCCTTCCGGGTGGCCTTGGCCAGGTCCACCCCGTCGATGAGCACGTCGCCGCCGGTCATCTTGGAGAGGCTGAGCACCACCCGGGCCAGGGTGGTCTTGCCGCTGCCCGACTCGCCCACCAGGCCCACGATCTCCCCCTTCTCCACAGAGAAGGAGATGTCGTCCACCGCCTTGACCACCCGCTTGTCGGTGCCGATGAGGCCCTTGGAGAGCTTGAAGTACTTTTGCAGGTGGTCCAGCTGGATCATTGCTGACATGTTCCCGCCTCCTCTCCTGTGGCAAAGCACCGGCAGCCGTGGGTGGGGCTGACCATCACCACGCCCGGCGTCTGGGCAAAGCATTTCTCCGACGCCATGGGGCACCGGTTGGCGAACCGGCAGCCCGGCTTCCGGTCCAGGATGCGGGGCACCGACCCGTCGATGGTCTGGAGCCGGCCCTCCTTCTTGGTCCGCCGGGGCAGGGCCTGCATGAGCAGGCGGGTGTAGGGGTGCATGGGCTGCTCGAAGATCTCGAACACGTCCCCCCACTCCACCACCTCACCGGCGTACATCACGGCGATCTTGTCGGCCACCTCGGCCACCAGGCCGAAGTTGTGGGTGATGAGCATGATGGCGGTGTGGTACTTCTCCTTGAGGTCTTTGATGATCTCCAGGATCTGGGCCTCGATGGTCACGTCCAGGGCGGTGGTGGGCTCGTCGGCAATGAGCAGCTCCGGGTTCCGGGAGAGCATCATGGCGATCATCACCCGCTGCCGCATGCCGCCGGAGAGCTCATGGGGATAGCTCTGGGCCCGCTCCTGGGCGTCGGGCATCTTCACGTCCTGGTAGAGCTTGACCACCCGGTTCCAGGCCTCCTGCTTCTCCACGTGGTCCAGCAGGATGGCCTCCTGGACCTGGCTGCCCGTCTTGTAGACCGGGTTGAGGGAGTCCAGGGGGTTCTGGAAGATCATGCCGATCTCCTTGCCCCGGATGGCCTCCATCTGCTTTTCGGAATAGGTGCGTAGATCCTCTCCCTTGAAGAAGATTTTGCCGCTGATGCGGGCGTTGCCGCCGGGCAGCAGGTCCATGATGCTGTGGGCCACGGTGGATTTGCCGCAGCCCGACTCCCCCACCACGGCGAAGATCTCGCCCCGCCCGATGGTGAAGCTCACGTCGTGGACGGCGGAGAGGTAGCCGCCCTTGACCTTGTAGTCGATGCACAGGTGTTCCAGTCTCAACAGTTCTTCACTCATACCATGCCCCTCCTTATTGCGCCTTCATATGGGGGTCCAGCACGTCTCTCAGGCCCTCGCCCAGCAGGTTGAAGCCGATCACGGTGTAGACCAGGGCGATGCCGGGGAAGATGCTCAGCCAGGGGGCTCGGCCGATGTAGTTGATGCCGTTGGAGAGGGCCAGGCCCCAGTCGGGAGAGGGAGCCTGAGAGCCCAGGCCGAGGAAGGAGAGGGTGGTGGTGGACAATATGGTGCCCGGCAGGCTCATGGACACCATGACGATGAGGGAGGGCACCACGTTGGGGAAGATGTACCGGAACATGAGGGAGAAGGCCGATTCGCCGAAGGCGGCGCCGGTCTCCACAAAGGACATGGTCTTCAGGGACATGGTCTTGGCCCGGATCGGCCTGGCATAGCTGGCCCAGGAGACCAGGGAGATGGCGATGACCGAGTTGGTGAGACCCTTGCCGATGAGGGTGACCACCGCCAGGGCAAGAATGGTGCCCGGGATGCACCAGGTGAGGTCGGTGAGGAAGGAGAACACCCGGTCCACCCACTTGCCGAAGTAGCCGCAGATGAGGCCCACGGTGACGCCGATGACCAGCTGGAGGGTGGCGCCCAGGAAGGCCACCCACAGGGTGATGCGGGTGCCGTAGACGGTGCGGGAGAAGGTATCCCGGCCCAGCTCGTCGGTGCCGAACCAGAATTGGGCGCAGGGGGCGGTGTACTTGCCGCCCACCAGCTGTTCGGTGTAGTCGTAGGGGGCGATCTGCTCGGCAAATATGGCCACCAGGATCACGCTGAGCAAAATCACGAAACCCACCATGAAGTTCCAGTTCTTGAGGCAGGATAGGAGGGTCTCCTTTACCTTGCTGCTTCTTCCGCCCATTACTTGTCACCTCCGCCCATGGCGATCCGGATACGGGGGTCCAGAAGGCCGATGACGATGTCGCTGATGAGGTTGCAGATCACCGTCAGGACGGCGATGATGAGGAGCACCGCCTGGACCACCGGGAAATCCTGCACCACGATGGAGTTGAGGAGCAGGTTTCCCATACCGGTGATGTTGAAGATCTTCTCGGTGACCACCGCGCCGGAGATGAGCCAGGGGATGGACATGAAGACCTGGACGGTGACGATGATGAGGGCGTTGCGCAGCACGTGCTTGACCATGACGGTGCGGCGGGGCAGGCCCTTGGCAAAGGCGGTGGTGACATACTTCTCGTTGAGGACCTCCAGCACCTCCGCCTTGGTCAGGCGGATGGACCCGGCCACGCTGGAGGCCACCAGGGAGAAGACGGGCAGGATGAAGTAGGCCGCGCTCTTGTCGCCGCTGATGGGCAGGATGTCCAGCCACACGGCAAAGATCAGGATGAGCAGCGCCCCCAGCCAGAAGGCCGGCATGGCGGTGAGGACCAGGGTGAAGTTCACCGTGAGCCGGTCAAAGAGGGAGTCCTTTTTGATGGCGCACAAGAGGCCCACCGGCAGGGCGATGAGCATTTCGATGACCAGAGACCAGCCGCACAGGATGAGGCTTTTGGGGATGCGGGAGGCCATCAGGTCCCACACCGGCACCTTATACCGGGTGGAGGTGCCGAAGTCCCGCTCCAGGACGATCCCCTTCACCCAGTCCGCATACTGCTCCACCAGGGGGCGGTCGTAGCCCATCTCGTGGGCGATCTCGGCCTTTTTCTCCGCCGACACCTTCCGGTCCACCACCATGTCCACCGGGTTGCCCGGCATCATGTAGAGCAGGCTGAATACCAGGATGGAAACGGACACCACCAGCAGCACGCCCTGAAGGACCCGTTTGATGAGATAGCTTTTCATAAACTCGTGTTCCTCCTCCTGGCCTACGGCGCTTCCGTCCGGACCCGCTGATAGATCCGGGAGCCGCACTTCACACCCCAGGCAGAGCCGTTCCGGGTGAAGAAGCGCAGGGTGCTCACCCGCTTCTCCGGCTCCTTGGCGTCCACCGCAACGAAGATGTTCTGTCCGCACCAGCGCAGCAGCACCGGCTTGTCCTGATAGGTGCCGCTCAGGACGCCGTCCTTGAGCTCCACCACGCAGTGGGCGGGCAGGCCCTCCCGGGCCAGATAGTCACCGCAGAGCATCTCCGGCCGGCTGAAGGTCCCCCCGTTGGGGACGGCCCAGTAGTGCTCGGTCTCCAGGGGCAGGCCCAGGAGGAAGTTGTAGCAGATCCACTGGAACTCCTCCACGTCCAGGTCGCCCTCGTTGCACAGGACGGCCACGCCGTAGCCGCCCTCCATGAGGCCGCCCTGGGTGGACACGCCGTGGAGGCCGCCGGAGTGCTGGCACACCATTTTCCCGCCTATGAGGCTCTTCTCCAGCCCCATGCAGTAGTAATACTTTTTCCGCAGGGGGAAGGCTTTCCCGATCATCAGCTCCACCGCCTCGGCGGGGACGACCTGCTTCCCCTCCCAGACGCCGCCGTTGGAGAGCATCTGGTAGTATCTCGTGATGTCCCTGGCGGTGGACTTCACGCAGGCACAGCCCCGGAAGGGGGGCAGGATGGACCAGTTGTCGTCCCACACCAGCTTGCCGTCGTCGTCCCGCTCGAAGAGGCTGGTGATGTTGTCCCCGGCCAGGGCCCGGGCCTCGGTGCAGTCCACATCCAGCACCGTCCGGGTCATGCCCAGGGGCTCGAAGAGCCGCTTTTTCAGAAATTCCTCCAGGGGGATGCCGGCGGCCTGGTCCACGATGTAGGAGAGGATGGCGTAGCCCTCGTTGGAGTAGCTCATGTACTCCCCCGGCGCCCCCACCGGCTCATAGCTGCCGGCCGATATGTAGTCCACGATCTGCTCGATGCGGTCCATTTTGTTGGGGGCGGTGCGCACCATCTCCCGGTACCAGTGGGTGTCCCGCTCCTTGCTGTTCATGGCGATGGACCACTCCAGAGGCTCCATGGGGGGCAGGCCCGACCGGTGCATGGCCAGGTTCCGCACCGTGACGCACTCGTCCGGCGTCCCGGGGATGTGGAAGTCGGGGAAGTATTTCACCACCGGGTCCTCCAGGCTCATCCTCCCCTCCACATCCAGGATGCAGCAGGCCAGGGCCGTCATGGATTTGCTCATGGAGGCGATGCCGAACACCGTGTCGGTGTCCACCGGCTTTTGCTGCTCGATGCTCCGGTACCCGAAGCCCTTCTCATAGAGGATGCCCTCCGGTCCCCGGATGCACACCGCCATGCCGGGGTAGCCCCGCTTTCGGAACCGCGCCTCCAGGCAGGCATCCAGTTCTTTCACATTTCCCTCCATTTTGTTCACCTCTGGCCCTTGATTCAGCCCCGCCGGCAGACGCCCCCGTGGAGGGCGCCGCCGGTTGTTGCATTTTATTTCATAATAACGGGAGGATTTTGTATTATCATAGGCGCTTTCCCGCCGCCGCGCAACGGGCATCTTTTTCAATCTTTCTTCCATATTTGGACGAACTTCTAAGCAATATCACATGCCGCGCCGGGCTGCATGTCATGCATGCTGTATGCAAAAAAGGCGTCGCAACCTCCCGGATCGCGGCGCCTTCGCTTTCATAGTTTACATCACTAGAGGATACCTGTCAAGCCCACAGTTTCCAGGCTCATCCTTCTCTGGATGCCGGCCCTCGGGCAGCGGCGGCCACAGTGAGGTCCAGAAAGCGCCTGAGCACCGGGTCGTCGGAGTCTGCGTGACAGAGGACCCCGTAAGAGAGCAGAGGCGTATTTTTAAGGGGGACATACGAGATGGTGTCGTCGTAAAAGGACACCCTGGGCAGGATGGAGCAGCCGTACCCCGCCCGGACCAGGGTGAGGATCACCCTGGGGTTCTCGCTGGCGTGCACCTTCTCGGGGGAGATGTGCTGGATCACCCGGTTCTGGACCTCCACCGCCCTGGAGGGGATGGAATAGGAATTGCACAGGATGAACTCCTGGTCGTAGAGTGCCCGCTCCTCGATGGCGTCCAGGTGGGCGCAGGGGTGGTTCCGGGGCAGGACGCAGCACAGGGGGATCTGCCCCAGTTCCCGGAAGACGAAGCTCTCCTTAACGGGCAGGTTCTCCCGGAAGCCGAAGAGCACCTGGAGTTCGTTCTGGAAAAAGAGGTTGAGGAGGGAGCGGTGGGGGATCACCCGGAGGAAGGGGTGAAAGGCGGGGATCTGCTCCCGGCACCGGTCCAGGATGCCGCAGAGGAAGTCCAGGTCGGTCTCGCTCTCACACCCGATGGCCAGGGTCTGGACCCGGGCGTTGGTGTGGTGGCGGATCTTGGCCGTGGCCAGCTTCAGCTGCCCCAGGATCTGCTTGGCGTGCTCCAGGAAGATGGCCCCGTCGGCGGTGAGGGAGACGGTTCGGGTGGTGCGCAGGAAGAGCTTGGTGTCCAGCTCCTCCTCCAGGGAGCGGATCTGCCGGGAGACGGCGGACTGGGTGATGTTCAGAGCCTCCGACGCCCGGGCGAAGTTCAGATTCTCCGCCA
This sequence comes from uncultured Intestinimonas sp., assembly GCA_958435885.1. The sequence goes on from CAUBHZ010000008.1 coordinate 11,338, forward strand.
CCTGGAGGAAGCTCTCCAACTGTTGTATATTCAAATATAGTCACCCCTTATCCATGCTATTTTCTCATCAATAATACCATTTTTTCACTTCTATTTCAATATAAAACATGTTTTAATACTATGATGGAAAGTTACTCCCAGCAAACGGGAGGAAATGGGGCGCCGGGCACCGTCCGCGCCGTGAATTTTAGAGAAAGAACGAAGGAAGCTATGACAGCGAGCATGCAGGAAAAGACCTCCGGGCAGGGGCTGGCCGCGGGGATCGACATCGGTTCCACCACCACCAAGATCGCGGTCCTGGACCCGGAGAAGGGAGAGATTTTATACTCTGACTACCAGCGCCACCACGCCGACCAGGTCCAGAGCGTCATACGGGTGATGGAGGAGCTGGAGCGGCGGTTTCCCGGCGAGACCTTCCGCTTCTGCCTGACGGGGTCGGGCGCCAAGCCCATCGCCGAGGGCCTGGGCCTCCCCTTCGCCCAGGAGGTGGCGGCCAACGCCGCCGCCCTGAAGCGCCGGTACGAGAAGGTGGGCTGCGCCATCGAGCTGGGCGGCCAGGATGCCAAGATGATCTTCTTCCAGACCGATCCCGCCACCGGCGTCCTCACCGTGGCCGACATGCGCATGAACGGCAGCTGCGCCGGCGGCACCGGCGCCTTCATCGACGAGATCGCCTCCCTGCTGAAGGTGCCCGTCCAGGACTTCAACGCCCTGGCGGAGCAGGGCACCTGCGTCTACGACATCTCCGGCCGGTGCGGCGTCTACGCCAAGACCGACATCCAGCCCCTCCTCAACCAGGGGGTGGCCAAGTCGGACCTGGCCCTCTCCGCCTTCCACGCCATCGCCAAGCAGACCATCGGCGGCCTGGCCCAGGGCCTGGAGATCACCCGGCCCGTGGTCTTTGAGGGCGGTCCCCTCACCTTCAACCCCGCCCTGGTGCGGGTCTTTGCCCAGCGGCTGGGCCTGTCGGAAGAGGAGGTCCTCATCCCGCCCCACCCCGAGCTCATGGTGGCCTGCGGGGCGGCGGTGTGCGTGGACACCATGTTCCGGGACCGCTCCGCGGCGGCGGAGCCCGCCCGGCTGCTGGAGCAGCTCAGGAGCGGAGAGTTCCGGGCCACGGAGGACCAGCCCCGGGAGGCCAGGCCCTTCTTCGCCACGGCGGAGGAGCGGCAGGCCTTCGAGGAGCGCAACCGGAAGCGCCCCCTGGTCTGGAAGGAGCCCCAGGCCGGGGAGGAGGTGTGGGCCTACCTGGGCATCGACTCGGGGAGCACCACCACCAAGTTCGTCCTCATGGACGACAACGAGGAGCTGCTGGGCTCCTTCTACGCCCCCAACGACTGGGAGCCCCAGAAGGTGGCCAAGCGGGCCCTCATCGAGATCCCGGACCGCTACCGCAGGGCGGGTGCCACCTTACATATCCTGGCGGCGGGCACCACCGGCTACGGCGAGATGCTCTTCGCCAAGGCTTTCCAGGCGGAGTACCACACGGTGGAGACGGTGGCCCACGCCCGGGCGGCCAAGAAGTACGTGGCCGACGCCACCTTCATCCTGGACATCGGCGGCCAGGACATGAAGGCCATGTGGCTGGACAAGGGCATCATCACCAACATCCTGGTCAACGAGGCCTGCTCCTCCGGCTGCGGCTCCTTTCTGGAGAACTTCGCCTCCTCCCTGGGCATCCCCACCAAGGGCATCGAGGAGGCCGCCTTCGCCTCCCGGCACCCGGCGGTGCTGGGCAGCCGCTGCACCGTATTCATGAACAGCAGCATCATCACCGAGCAGCGCAACGGCCGCAGCGCCGAGGACATCATGGCCGGCCTGTGCCGCTCCATCATCGAAAACGTCTTCACCAAGGTCATCCGCCTTTCCAACCTGGACTCCCTGGGGGACAAGATCGTGGTCCAGGGCGGCACCTTTGAAAACGACGCCGTCCTCCGGGCCATGGAGGAGTACACCGGACGGGAGGTCCTCCGGGCGCCCTACCCCGGCCTCATGGGTGCCATCGGCATGGCCCTCATCACCCGGGAGCGGTACAAGAAGAACCCCGCCAACCGGACCTTCCTGGACCTGGAGGAGCTGGACGGCTTCTCCTACCGCCAGGAGGAGAACGCCCCCTGCCCCTTCTGCGCCAACCACTGCAAGCGGACCATCCTCCGCTTCTCCAACGGCAGCGCCTGGATCACCAACAACCGCTGTGAGCGGGGCGAGATCCTGGGCGACCCCAAGGACGAGGCGGTGCGCAAGCAGCTCAAGGAGACCACCGCCCGGGCCACCGCCGTGCCCAACCTCTTCCGGGAGCGGGAAAAGCTCCTCTTCCAGGACTACCCCTGTCCGGAGCCCGTCCAGGACCGGGGCGTGACCATCGGCATCCCCCGGGTGCTCTCCTTCTGGGAGGCCATGCCCTTCTGGAGCACCTTCCTCCGGGCCCTGGGCTTCACCGTCCGGCTCTCCGACCCCAGCACCCGGAAGATCTACGAGGGGGGCATCTCCGCCGTCACCTCGGACACGGTGTGCTTCCCGGCCAAGCTGGTCCACGGCCACCTGCGCAACCTGGCCGAAAAGGGCGTGGACCGCATCTTCATGCCGGTGGTCACCACCGTGCCCTCGGAGAACACGGAAAAGACCAGCCAGTCCATGTGCGCCGTGGTCAAGGGCTACCCCCTGGTCATCGGCAACTCCGACGACCCGGAAAAGCTGTGGGGCATCCCCTACGACGACCCCATGTTCCACTGGTACACCATGGAGGACCAGGAGAAGCAGCTCAAGAAGTACATGAAGGAGAAGTTCCAGATCCCGGAGGCCGAGACCCTCCGGGCCCTCCAGGCGGGCAACAGCGCCCAGGATGCCTTCCGGGACCAGCTCAAGGCCCTGGGCAAGCAGGTGCTGGACCAGGTGGAGCGGGAGGGCAAATTCGCCGTGGTGCTGGCCGCCCGGCCCTACCACAACGACGCCCTGGTCAACCACGAGCTGCCCGAGATGTTCACCGGCATGGGCATCCCCGTGCTGACGGCGGACTCCCTCCCCGGCATCGAGGAGGAGGACCTGAGCCTGAGCCGGCTGGACATCGTCAACAACTTCCACGCCCGGATGATCTCCTCCGCCATCCTGGCGGCCCGGAGCCCCAGCCTGGAGTACGTCCAGCTGGTCAGCTTCGGCTGCGGCCACGACGCCTACCTCTCCGACGAGATCATCCGCCTCATGAAGGAGATCTCGGGTAAGGTGCCCCTGGTCCTCAAGGTGGACGAGAGCGACGTCCAGGGTCCCCTCCACATCCGGGTGCGCTCCTTCCTGGAGACGGTGTCCATGCGCCGGGAGCTGGAGGAGGTCCGGGTCCCTCAGCCCCTCTCCGACCCCTACCCGGTGAAATTCGAAAAGGCCGACCTGGACCGCACCGTGCTGGTCCCCAACACCTCCCACGCCTTCTGTCAGCTGCTCTCGGCGGTGTTCCGCTCCCAGGGCGTCCGGGCCGTCCCCCTGGAGATCGGCCGGGACAACGCCATCACCATGGGCAAGCGGTACGTCCACAACGACATCTGCTTTCCCGCCCAGGTGGTCATCGGCGAGATCCTGGCCGCCCTGAAGAGCGGCAAGTATGACCTCAAGAACACCGCCGTGGCCATGGCCAAGTACATCGGCGACTGCCGCCTCACCCACTACAGCGCCCTCCTCCGCAAGGCCATGGACGACGCCGGCTTCGCCGGTGTGCCCATCCTCACCAACGACGACGAGGACGCCCACCACATCCACCCGGGCTTCAGGCTCAACCTCCTGTCGGCGGCCCGCATCGCCTTCGGCCTGCCCATGATCGACGCCCTGGAGGAGCTCCTCCGGAAGATCCGGCCCTACGAGCTGGAGAAGGGAAGCGCCGACCGGGCCTTCGACCAGGCCATGGCCGCCGTCACCGACGGCATGGCCAAGGGGGGCATTCATGGCGCCGCCAAGGGCTTCAAGAAGGCCATCGAGATCATGAAGCACCCCAAGTACGACCGCTCCAAGCTCCGTCCCCGGGTGCTCATCGTGGGCGAGTACCTCCTGAACTTCCACCCCGGCGCCAACCACGACATCGAGGACTATCTGGAGAAGAACGGCTTTGAGATCGTGGAGGCCCGCATGACCGACGTCATCCAGAAGACCTACTTCTACCAGGACCGCCAGGTCAAGGAGCAGCACGTGAACCGGCCCGTGGGCAAGAAGCTCTTCTACGCCACCGCCGACCACATCTTCGACATGGCCCACAACATGACCGACCGCATCGCCGCCGGCCACCCTCTCTACGAGAAGGCGGCCCGCATCCAGGAGCTGGCCAGAAAGAGCGACCCCATCATTCCCCACACCTTTGACGCCGGCGAGGGCATCCTCATCCCCGGCGAGATCCTCCACCACGCCGAAAAGGGCTGCCGGGCCTTCGTGATCCTCCAGCCCTTCGGCTGCCTGCCCAACCACGTGGTGGGCCGGGGCATCACCAAGAAGATCAAGGAGGAGTACCCCGACGCCCAGATCCTCCCCCTGGACTACGACCCCGAC